>JAIVVP010000061.1:0-7889 GCA_049189775.1 Gemmatimonadota bacterium
GGCTTTGAAGGCTATATGAATACTTCAAAATACGCAAAAATGGCAACGTGCTCGACAGATACCGCCCTTCGAGATATTCGTGAATTACTTGAGCGCGACATACTGATTCAGAATCCAGGTGGTGGTCGCAGTACAAGCTATCGTTTGGCAACGGTCGAGGAGATATGTATAAATTAGTATTGAAAATAATCAAAAATCACCCGCTGTACTGGGGATGACCCAAATTTTAATATATATTATATAGTTAGCCCCTCTGTTCGGCTGTCGCCGCCTAAATCCTGCTTACCCCGGTTAGTTATTTTTATTTATTGATCCTTATTCCTGAATTTGATCAACATCGTCAGATTAATCGTAGCGAACAACAATCCCACCGCTAATAAATTATGTAGTGTATTAGTCCACAAGGGCATATCAGTTAACACGTTAACGACCCCCAGAATAAACTCGGCAAAGAAAAAACAGCTTACTATCAACATTGGCTTTAGTAGTACTGGATGATTTCGTTTAACTGACCATAAGGCCGTAATGATCAGGAACAGTAGAATGACGGCAATGAGTCTATGACTGAACTGGATAATACTGGATGTTTCATCAAGTAGCAGACGGTTATTTGTATCCAGATTCAATTTTCGAAAAACATTGAAGCTTTCCAGTAAATTGCCTGATAAATCATTTGTATAGGTACATGTCACCAGTTTCGGACAGGCAGAACCCGTGTAATTTGCACTGGCCCAGGCACCACTGATGAGCTGGAGTGTAAGTGTCACTGATACCAGCAATAGAACAAACGGTCCGGATATGACAGTCCTGGTTCGGCATTGCAGAATCTGCCTGCATACGAGTCCCGCAAGAACAATACCTCCCAATATATTTCCCAGGGTGACCAGGGGCAGGCTTCGGGTTGGTGTCGCAACACCCAGTATTGAGAGAAACAAAACCACAAGAAACATCAATACAGGTAACAAGGGAGATACTTCTTTACGGTACCAAATAGCCATTAACATGATGATCAAAATATTGATCCCCAGGATACTGGCGATAAAACGATGCATTGCCCTGAATGTTTTAAATTCGGTCTCTGGTATCTCGAGGCCCTTGACACTGTCGGCAAGGGATAATTGGGCATAGCACTCAGGCCAGGGCTCGCACCCCAGACCGGCCTCACCCAACCTTATGTGTGTGCTGAGGAAAACAATGAGTAGCGACAGGATTAAGGCAGCACAGTTGAGCAGTATGAAAACAGTACTCGGGTATTGGCTATTTTTTTCAGTTTGCATTTTCGCTTCAAGCGAGTTGATATGATGTTGTTGTTTTTTTAAATGAAATGCTGTGATAATGCAAACATCATTTAAACAACAAAACACACATTTTGAAAATCTAAATAATTGATCCCATGTTAGAAACAATTTCCTATACCCTCGCAGCTATCATCCTGTACATGGTTTCAGATAGGTTGCTGCAACGCCTGGAATTGAATGCCGGACATCGGTTTCAACACCGTAACATCGTTTTTTTCTTCATCCTCGCATTACTTTCCGTAACAAGCTTCTCAATATTTCAATATTTTTTAGTAAATCAGTAGGTTAGGCATCATTAGTCCCCGCTGCTAAAGCAACAATCTACGAATAAACAACCGAATATTTGATATAGATCATGGACGTGTGACACATTGACGCAGTTAAATGCTCAGGGCAGAATAGTTGTCCACATTAATTACATTTCGAAAAACCATGGGAGGGGCGGTATGGCCGAATCAGAAGAACAAAACAGTGAAAATGAGGAACCAATACCGGTAATGCAACAGTTACTGGACAACCCTTTTCTATTGCTCTTTATAGGAGTCACCATCCCTACCATCTTTTATGTGATTTGGGGTGTAATGGAAATAGTCGCGATCCCGATAGCAAAATAACAATTTTAAGGAGATAACATATGTCGGTTACCCCTCCACAAAACAGGCTCTGGTGGAACGAACCTGTACCAAAATCAGAGCTTATCTGGGTCATCATCGCGTTTATCTGGGGATTAATCATGTTTTTCATGATGATCTACTGGCATGCCTATGGTGAACAGAACCTGTCCAACGAAGCATATCGTATTACGGCTGAAGATTTTTCCGCCAAGACAGAGGCCATGGTAGAAAAATACCAGGTACGTGAAGAATCTGGTTATCCCGTTGTCCATCCGCCACCTGGTGAAGATATCTATCTGATAGCCCGGCTCTGGCAATGGTGGCCGATTCTGGAACTGGAAAAGGGACAAAGTTATCGTCTGCATCTCTCCTCCCTGGACTGGATGCACGGTTTCTCTTTACAACCGGTAAATATCAATTTGCAAGTACACCCTGACTACGAAATGGTGATAACAATCACACCAACAACATCCGGGGAATTCGGAATTGTCTGTAATGAATATTGTGGTATCGGACATCACAGCATGCTCGGCAGGATGTATGTAGTCGATAACGAGGGGACATAAGAAAATGGCAACGAAAGAAGAATTTAGAATATGCCAGACAACGGGGCTGCGCATTTACAAATCAGCTGAAAATCTGATTAAAGCCAATGCAGTTGTCGCAGTCGTCTTTCTACTCGTAGGAGGACTCTTTGGACTAATGGTAGCACTGACGCGCTGGAAGGCCGTCCATTTACTTCCTGCTGACTGGTTTTATCTTGCGCTTACTGCGCATGGGATAAACCTGCTGATAGTCTGGATTATTTTCTTTGAAATGGCCGTCTTGTATTTTGCCTCGGCAGTCATTTTGGGATGCAGAGTGGCGACACCACGAATTGCATGGACCGGTTTTGCCTTGATGTTAATTGGTGCAATTATCACCAATATAGCGGTACTGCAGGGTGGCTCCAGTGTGATGTTTACATCCTATGTGCCATTAAAGGCAGATCCCTCCTTTTACCTGGGGATCATACTGTTTGCGGTCGGAACCCTGGTCGCAACCTTTGTCTTCTTTGGTACCCTGGTTGTCGCGAAGAACGAACGAACGTATGAAGGCTCGGTGCCATTAGTCACCTTTGGTGCGACTGTCGCGGCCATTATTGCCGTCTTCACCATTGCCACGGGTGCAATTATTCTGATACCGACATACCTTTGGTCCATAGGCTATATCAATCATATCGACACCTTGATGTATCGAACTGTCTGGTGGGCATTTGGGCATTCATCACAACAAATCAATGTGGCCGCACATATATCAATCTGGTATCTGATATCGGCCGTGGTCTTGGGTGCGAAACCATTATCTGAAAAGGTCAGTCGAGGTGCTTTCCTGTTGTATATCCTCTTCCTGCAACTTGCCAGTGCTCACCATTTACTGGTAGATCCGGGCATCAGTTCTGAATGGAAGATATTCAATACCAGTTATGCCCTCTACCTGGCGGTACTTGGTAGCATGATACACGGCATGACGGTGCCAGGTTCAATCGAAGCGGCACAGCGGGCGAAAGGCTATACCAACGGTCTTTTCGAATGGTTGCGCAAGTGTCCATGGGGCAATCCAGCATTTTCGGGTATGTTCATTTCCCTGATTCTGTTTGGATTTCTTGGCGGTATTTCCGGTGTGGTTATGGGTGTTGAGCAAATCAACCTGATTATTCATAACACCATCTATGTACCCGGTCATTTCCATGCGACTGTAGTCGCCGGAACCACACTTGCCTTTATGGCGGTGACCTATCTGCTGGTACCAATGATCTTTCAACGTGAATTGATCCTGCCCGGCTGGGCCAAGGTGCAACCCTATATCTTTGGATTGGGTGTCACTGGTATCTCATTGTTCATGATGGGTGCGGGTACTCTGGGTGTACCACGACGTCATTGGGACATCTCACAGGCAGATGCGATTCTTCCCTATGATTTTCCAGGTGCAGCCAATCTGATGATGGGCCTGAATGGAATGAGCGCACTTTTGGCAGGGGTAGGCGGTGCAATCTTCATCATCGTGATTGTAGGTTCAATCTTGTTTGGTAAGAAAATTCCTGGTAGCAAAGAGGAAGTAAAGGCTGAACCGGCAGCAGCAGTAGTTGCTGAATATGGTAACGCCAAGCATCCAGCGATTCCGGGAACATTAGTACTGGTCGCGGTCTTTTTTACGACCTTTGTGCTTTATTACTATGTGAACTGGAAATACCTTGCCGAGGTCTGGCCTCTTCGATAGACCAGGGTATTCATAACAACCCCGGGCGTAATTAGTAAGGCAGTGCCTCACTGATTACGCCCGGACTAGCGTCAGAAACATGGAAGATAGTCCTGTTTCCTTCTGAAGGTACGGATACAATAAGTCAGTTACTTAATAAATTGGAAATAAGTGTGTCATTTTATCTAGTTAAAACAACATATCCTGACGATAAAGATTCAATCAACTTTTCATTTTTAACAGTATTTGGTTTTGTTTTTTTATTTCTCTTTCATTTTGAAGTCCTGTCAGCAAGTAATGATGACCTTACAGAAGATAAATACGATAACGACAAAGCCCTGAAATTTAGTCAAGCAGCAATAGACAGGACGATAGACGGTTATAAATTTATAAACCAGGACAAGCAGCCTGTCGATATTACGCAATATCGGGGTAAGCCGTTGATCGTCAGTTTAATCTATACCAGCTGTCATCATATTTGTCCGACATTGACCAACCATCTTGCCGAGGTGGTAAAGATTGCCCGAGAGGCCTTGGGTGAGGAAAGTTTTTCAGTCATTACAGTAGGCTTTGATACTGCTGTAGACAGTCCGGAGCGTATGCGCCTGTATGCCCGGGAAAGAAATATTAATATCTCAGGATGGGATTTTCTGAGTGCGGACAAGGACACCATTGATGCTTTCAGTGACGATTTGGGTTTTATATTTTTTAAATCAGCCAAAGGCTTTGACCATCTGTCACAAATAAGCTTGCTTGATGCTGAAGGCAAGGTGTACAGACAGGTTTATGGGGTGAATTATGAGCCGCCAATCCTGGTTGAACCACTGAAAGAACTTATATTTGGTAATCGTACTGAAGCAAGCATGGTGGCTGGCTGGATAAATAATATACGATTATTTTGTACGATTTATGACCCTCATAGTGGTCGTTATGAATTTGATTATTCAATTTTTATTGGATTAATCCTGGGCATCATCATACTTGGTGCGATTGCAATATTTATTGTGCGAGAATGGCGTAAGAATAATAAAAACAATGGATCAACGTAAAACATGTTAGCACTGAAAAGATTATTAAGAACAGGATTCGAATATGTTGAAGACTGGTTCGATATTGTTTTTGGCGCAAAGTGGAACCCCTTTTATCAATTGGGTGCACTTGGCTGGTTCTATTACTGGATTGTCGTCATCAGCGGCATTTATCTGTATATCTTTTTCGACACGGGTGTTACCCAGGCATATAAATCTCTGGAATACCTGACCCATGAACAATGGTATGCAGGAGGCGTCATGCGCAGTCTGCACCGATATGCCTCTGATGCCCTGGTGGTGATGATGATGGTGCATCTGTTGCGTGAATTTGCCATGGATCGGTTTCGGGGCCCACGCTGGTTTGCCTGGTTTACCGGCGTGCCGATGCTCTGGTTGGTCTTTGCTGCCGGTATTTCAGGCTACTGGATGGTCTGGGATCAACTTGCACAATATATTGCTATTGCCACCGCTGAATTATTTGATTCACTTCCATTTTTTGGTGAATCCATTGCACGTAATTTTCTGTCAGATGAAAAGTTGACTGGCCGATTTTTTACATTGATGGTCTTTATGCACATTGCCCTACCCTTGTTCCTGTTATTTATCATGTGGATCCACATCCAGAGACATACCTCACCCAAGGTTAACCCGCCAAAGGGACTCGCTGTAGGGACATTCAGTATGTTATTGATACTCTCCTTCATAAAACCAGCAGTGAGCCAGCCAGCCGCTGATTTAAAAATCATACCTGCCACCGTTAACCTGGACTGGTTTTATATGCCTATATATCCCTTCCTGACCGATGTTCCGGGGGTAACGGTCTGGATCGCTCTTGTTGGAGCAACAGTATTATTGATGATGATGCCGTGGATACCGCCTGGCAAACGTGCACCGGTTGCGGTTGTCAATCTTGATAATTGCAATGGCTGTAGTCGATGTGCTACAGATTGTCCTTTCAGTGCGATTGACATGGAACCACGTAGTGATGGCAGTGTATACACACGTGAAGCCGTTGTTGATCCCAGTCATTGCACCAGTTGCGGGATTTGTGTTGGTGCCTGTCCGACAGCAACCCCCTTCAAAAGAAGAGTCGAACAGGCACCCGGTATAGAACTGCCAACAGATACCATAAAAGAATTAAAGGAAAAGACCATCGAGGTATCAGATAAGCTGACAGGGGATAGCAGGGTTATTGTCTATGGTTGCCAAAACAGCCTGGATCCTTCATCAATGGCAGATTCTGAGGTCGGTGTTGTGACGATGCCCTGCATCGGCATGCTACCGCTGGCATTTGTCGATTACGTACTTTCAAGGAAACTGGCTGATGGTGTCTTCCTGACGGGGTGTCGTGATGGTGATTGTAGCTTTCGCCTGGGGATCAAATGGACTGAGGAACGCCTCGTCGGAGAGCGTGATCCTCGCCTGCGTAAGCGGGTAAATAAGGATCGAATTGGAAAGTTCTGGGCAGGACTTACCAGGCGCAAGGAATTTTTCAGGGAATTATCAGCATTTCGTTTGCGTCTGAAAAAACTGGCATCAGAACAGGCTGAAAGCGGGGATAAAATAACCGAAAATAGTGAGAAAATGGATGCCTAAATTACGTTATATCCTCGGACAGACCATTGCATTTGTTTTTTTTGCGATTGGACTTGCGTATTTTTCGAATTCGCCCAGTTATACCTATCATGATCCGGAAATGGCATTGATTATGGTGAGCTTTAGCCATGCCACCGAACGTAAAGAAGAATGTCGACGTTTCACGCCGGAAGAGACTGCGGCCCTGGCACCCAATATGCGCCGACCCATGGATTGCCCAAGAGAAAGGCTGCCACTACACGTTGAAGTCATCATGGATGGCAATATCCTGCTAAGTAAATCATATAATCCAACAGGCCTGTCAAAAGATGGTTCTGCTTCCGTTTATGAAAGCATTCCTGTTAAACCAGGTCAACACCAGATAGTTGCAAAACTCAGGGACAGTAATCGGCAAGATGGTTTTGATTTTGAGAGCAATGTATCCTTTAGCCTTAACCCAAAAGAACTTTTCGTGATAGATTTTCGTGAAGAACTGGGTGGCTTTTATTTTCAGTGAGATGAATACAATGACTTTAGTTGAATGGCGTGACGAATTCAAAATCGGTATTGAAGAGGTTGATTTTGAACACCAGGAATTGATCGAATTGATCAACGAATTATATGCTGAAGCAAAGAAAGAAGACTCTGCCTCGGCTGTAATGGATTGTCTGGAAGAAATCTTCGCAAAAATCTCGGCACATTTTGCTCTGGAAGAAAAGGTAATGAGAGATTTACAATATGACGAATACGAGGATCACAAGGAAGACCATGAACTTCTTTTGGATAGCATCATGGATATCATGGATGAATATGCGGACGATACCGGGCTGGATGAAGAAGAATTTGCAGAGCGGTTGAATGACTGGTTTGTCAGGCACTTCAGTACAAAAGACGCAAGAATGCACAGGTTTTTACATCACTAATATTTTTGAAAATCAGGAGGTAGTAACATGTTTAAAACTAGATCTTTATTATTATTGGCAACACTGATAAGTGTGCCATTGGCATCCTATGCCGCTGGCGATGCTGCAGCGGGAAAATCCAAAGCTACAACCTGTGCCATGTGTCATGGTGCAGCGGGTATCAGTGCCAATGATATCTGGCCAAACCTTGCAGGACAAAAACAAGGTTAT
>JAIVVP010000062.1:0-7854 GCA_049189775.1 Gemmatimonadota bacterium
ACTTTAGTCTTTCACACCCTGACAATAATCGTTGCAGATGTTTATCCAGACAGAGTGGTTGCTCATTGATTACGGCAATGGTTTCAAACAGGCCATCACCATAATGTAGACCTCTGTCCAGAAGATCTATGCTGTCTGCGCTCTGTCCATTTAAGAGAAACATGATGATTACCAGGGCTTATTATTTTTATTCAGCTCGCCTGAATATCAAGGTCCCGTTAGTGCCACCAAACCCGAATGAATTTGATAAGGCAATATCCATTTTCATTTGTCGTGCTTCATGCGGCACAAAATCCAGATCACATTCGGGCTCAGGGTTATCCAGGTTAATCGTTGGTGGTGCAACTTGATCGCGTAGCGCGAGTACAGAAAAGACAGCTTCTACGCCACCTGCTGCACCCAGCAAGTGGCCTATCATGGATTTGGTTGAACTGACGACAAGACTATCTGGATTGCTTCCAAATACTCTTTTCACTGCCCGTGTTTCTACAACGTCACCTGCCGGTGTTGAGGTGCCGTGGGCATTGATATAATCAATCTGCTCTGGATTAAGTCCAGCATTATTCAGTGCATTCTCCATGCAGCGTGCAGCACCATCACCGTCTTCCGAGGGTGCAGTCATATGATAGGCATCACCACTCATGCCATAACCTACAAGTTCGGCATAGATATTCGCGCCGCGTTTCTTTGCATGTTCATACTCTTCCAGAACCATTACTCCAGCACCGTCACTGAGGACAAATCCATCTCTATCCTTGTCCCAGGGTCGACTGGCAGCCTCCGGATCATCATTACGTGTCGATAAAGCCTTTGCTGAGGCGAAGCCCCCAAGGCATGTCGGTGAACTTGCCATTTCTGCACCACCTGCAACCATGACATCGGCATCACCATATTCAATCAACCTGGCCGCATCACCAATATTATGCGTACCTGTTGTACAGGCAGTGACGATGGCAAAGTTAGGGCCCTTGGCACCGTACTTGATAGAAAGGTTGCCTGAAATCATGTTAATGATATTACTCGGCACAAAGAATGGAGAAATCTTGCGGGGACCACCCTTGAGGAATTGTTCGGTACATTTTTCGATGCCAGCAAGGCCGCCAATTCCTGATCCAACGGCTACACCAACCCTGTGTGCATTCTCATCAGTAATCTCCAGACCAGAATCTTCAATAGCCTGGCTCCCCGCAATCATCCCATAGTGGATGAAAGGATCCATTTTTTTCATTTCTTTGCGAGGAATATAATCCGAGACATCAAGATTCTTGATCGAACCGCCAATGTGTACAGAAAATTCAGAGGTATCAAAATGTTCTATCAAACCAATGCCGCTGACACCATTTTGAATATTATTCCAGGTATCGGTGACATTGTTACCAACAGGCGTCAACATACCGAGTCCAGTGACTACAACACGTCTTTTACTCAATTTTTTGATCCTTTTTTATTTACCAAACCACTATGCATACCAGTGGTTCTATTATGACATCTGTCTCTCACAATAGAAAAAGGCCGCGTTATTTTATTAACGCGGCCTTTCATAATTCAGCGAATGGAATTACTCCATATGCGCACTGACGTAATCAATTGCAAGCTGTACTGATGTAATTTTCTCTGCTTCTTCATCAGGAATTTCTGTCTTGAATTCTTCTTCAAGCGCCATAACCAATTCTACTGTATCCAGTGAATCAGCACCCAGGTCATCAACAAAAGAAGCCTCATTTGTGACTTCATCTTCTTTTACCCCTAACTGCTCTACAACGATTTTTTTTACGCGTTCTTCAACACTACTCATAATGGAATTCTCCTCCCTTAACGGCCAGTTGGCCGAATAGCGGGTCTAGTTTAGTGAAATGCAGATAAGTTTCAACCCGGATATTGTATTAATATGTTTTTTCTTTTCTAATCAAAAAGATAGTCTCACTATCTAATGATTTATATTCGAATAATCACTACCCCATATACATACCACCGTTCACATTGATTGTTTCCCCCGTAATATAGGCAGCGTCGCTTGATGCCAGAAAACTGACAACTTCAGCAATTTCACTGACCTTGCCCAGGCGATTCAGAGCGATTTGCTGCAGCAATGAGTCTCTCTGCCCATCTTCCAGGGCATCCGTCATATCTGTCTCTATAAATCCAGGTGCGACAGCATTAACAGTAATTCCGCGTGAGCCGATTTCTCTGGCCAACGAGCGGGTGAAACCAATCATTCCCGCCTTTGATGCTGCATAATTGGTCTGCCCGGGATTCCCGGACATGGCCACGACTGAGGTGATATTAATAATTCTGCCCTGTCGTGCCTTCATCATGCCGCGCAGACACATTTTTGTGATCCTGTAGATACCGTTCAAATTGGTATTGATAACATCTTCCCATTCGTCTTCTTTCATACGCATCAGGAGATTGTCCCTGGTGATACCTGCATTATTGACCAAAATGCATGGAACATGACCATCTGCCTTCAAGGCCTCCTCAAATGCCTTGACGGAAGAACTATCTGTCACATTTAAAACATAGGCGCTGCCTTGCAGGCCAGCATCAGCAAATGTCTTATTGATGGATTCAACACCACTTTCCGAGGTGGCCGTACCAATAACATGCGCTCCAGCGTTGGCCAAAGTCAATGCAATAGACTGGCCAATGCCCCGGCTTGCGCCGGTTACCAGTGCAGTTTGTCCTTCAAGTTTCATATGTTTGTCCTCATCCTGATTATTCTTATCCCCTGACCTGATTATCAGGCAGTTACCTCAGCAAGGGCCTTTTCCAATGATGCGGGGTCAAAAACGGGAAAAATATTCAGGCTGCGATCAATTCTCTTGATCAAACCACTTAATACCTTACCCGGACCACACTCAACGATTGTACTGACATCCTTGCTGAGCATTTTCTGTATTGTTTCAACCCAACGAACTGGCTGACAAAGTTGATCCTGCAGAGCCAGCTTGATTTCACTGACATCACTACGTTCCGTTGCATCAACATTATGTAGAACCGGAATAGTCGCTGATTCAAAATTGACCGTTTCCAATCGCTTTGCAAATTGATCGGCGGCTTTTTGCATGAGTGCACAATGGGAGGGGACACTGACCGGCAAGATCACTGAGCGTTTGGCTCCTGCTATCTTTGCCAGCTCAACGGCACGTTCTACAGCTTCTTTATGTCCTGCGATGACCACTTGTCCTGAAGAATTATAATTTGCTGCCGAGACTATTTGCCCCTGCGCAGCCTGTTCACAGACCGCTTCAATTTGACCGTCCTCTAAACCAAGAACTGCCGCCATACTCCCGATCCCTGCTGGCACGGCATCCTGCATATAGGCACCTCTATCGGCAACCAGTTGAATCGCATCGGTAAAGTTAAGGGCCCCTGAACAGACCAGCGCTGAATATTCACCCAGGCTATGCCCCGCCATCATGACCGGCTGTATTTGGGATAATTCATTCCAGACTCGCCATGTGGCAACACTACTTGCCAGTAATGCTGGTTGGGTTTTTGTTGTGTTGTTTAATTCCGCTTCAGGACCTTGCTGCACAAGCTGCCACAAATCATAGTCAAGAGCCTCAGAAGCCTCTGCAAATGTAGATTGAACCGTCGGCTGCGCAGCCGCCAATTCAGCCAACATTCCTAAAGACTGGGAACCCTGTCCGGGAAATACAAAAGCAACTGTCATGATTTATACCTTAAATATTGTAATTATTATTTTGCAGGGGTTCGGAATTGTGTCCAGAATATGTGACCTGTTCAGCCAGTTAAATATGCGTCCAAGAATACCAAAGCGACTCTGTGATGTCAGACAATTTTTATATACTCACGCTTTGCTCAATCACCCCAGGCGCCATTCTAAGAGCTGTCCCTTTTAATGGTTACGGTTTGATAGCGTAGGGTCGTTTTGTTTATTCTCTGGCTGAATAATTGTGCCTTGCAGGGCTGTTTCTGTGAATTCATTCAATATCCCCATCATGCCGGATACAGCTGTTGCTGCTACCTGCCCTGGTAATACAGATTGACCACTTACATGATCAGTCACCAGGCGTTTAATGCTAGATGAGTCAGACATCAGTTTCAGAACTTCATTACTAGGCATCGGCTTTGCCGTCAGGTAACCTTGAATTTGATCACAGCCCATATCCTGTAACAGACGCAATTCCTCTACTGTCTCTACCCCTTCCGCAACGACTGTCAGGTTCAAGGCTTTGCTCATGGCAATGATCGCATAGACAAGTGCTGTGTATTCAGCACTATCCACCAGATCAATGATAAAGGATCGGTCTATCTTGACTGTGTTCAAAGGAAAGTCCTTGAGGCAACTCAAGGATGAGTAACCAGTGCCAAAGTCATCCAGTGCAATATGCACTCCGGCTTCGCTCAGCTTTCCCAGACTGCCAATGGCAGTTTCCATATTTTGCATCAATGCTGATTCAGTGATCTCAATTTCGATTGCATTGTTCTCTACCTCGAGTTCCTTAAATAGCTCAACCAGGTTGTCACCCAGCTTCGGGTTATGGAATTGAACAGGAGATAGATTAACCGCAACTTTGACCATTTCATGGCCTGCATCTTTCCATATATTCAATTGTTTACTAACTTCACGAATCACCCACAGTGTGATCTCATGAATCAGACCAGTTTGTTCAGCCAGAGAAATAAAATCATTGGGGTTGACCATACCTAATTGTGGATGGCGCCAGCGTATCAAGGCTTCCATGCTTGCAATCTCGCCAGTCTTTATGTCTACCTTTGGTTGATAGTGAATAATGAATTCATCACGATCCAGGGCATGATGCAGATCGGCCTCTAAACGTAGTTGATGTCTGGAATGCTTGTTAATATCACTGGAATAAAAGCGGTAATTGTTCCTGCCCATAGTTTTCCCTGCTCGCATAGCACTACTGGCCTTTTTGATCAGTGTATCCATATCATCTCCATCGATAGGATAGACACTGACACCAATGTCAGTGGTTAGATAGATTTCGTTACCCTCAACTTCCACTGGCTTATCCTGAACTGCAAAAACACGCTGGATGATAGTAGTAATAATATCAGTGTCATCTAAGTCCGCCAGCAATATTACCAGATCGTTATTACCCATGCGTGAAACACTAAACAACATTTCGTTTTCCTGAGCGAATGAAATAGTGTCGGTATCTCGAAATGCTGATTTAAGACGGGCACTTAATGTCTTGGTAAGTTTCGATGCAACCTTCATGCCCATGGTATCCTGAATTTTCTGAAGTGCATCGATATTCAATACCAGTACAGCGACCTGTGTATGATTACGATGAGAACGTTTGATAGCCTGATCTATACGATCGAACAGCAACACCATACCTGTTGAACTACCGTGTGCCACCTCATGTCCCCCGACCTTATCGGCTGGAATAACTTCTCCATTCCATAGCCGCTCCGTACCAGGTGCATTTGCTGTAGTTGGCTCATTGCTCGAAGACAATGGCACAGGCTTAATCTCAGTTACCGTTGTCGGCTGTACTTGCACAGGCTTAATCTCAGTTACCGTTGTCGGCTGTACTTGCACAGGCGCTTGCGTAACTTCCTGTTTAACCACAGGCTCAGTATTTTCCGAACTGCTCTTTGGCAGGTCATCTGACCACATTACTACACGATTACGCCCCCCTTCCTTGGCGACATATAGCGCTTCATCAGCGTGCTCTACCAATTCTCCGGGCGCACTCACACCAGCAACCAGATTTGAAACGCCAAAACTGGATGTAATGTTTATTTCTTTGGGCAACTTGTCTTTATCCCCGTCTTCTATTGCCTTGCGCATCCGCTCGGCAATGACAGCACCTTCTTCAATGGTTGTAGCTGGCAGGACGACAACAAATTCCTCACCACCAAAACGCCCAACAAGATCATTGGGGCGAGAATATTCGGTCAGGAGATTTGCCAGAAATTTTATTACCGTGTCACCAACTGAATGGCCATAAGTATCATTTACACGTTTGAAATGATCGATATCGACCATGATGCAACTGAGTTCTTCATTATGATCAAGTGCCTCCATATACAAAGTATCAAATCCCTGGAACAAAGAACGCCTGTTCAAGCAATTGGTCAGGGGATCGCGCGTGGCGAGCACTTCCAGTTCCTTATTCTGGCGTGTGATTTCGCGTTGGCTACTTTCCAGTTTAACCATCGCTCGATTTAATTCTTCATTCTTGCTTTCAATGCCGGTTATATCATGAAAAGTAACTAAAACACCTCTGACCTTTTCTCCCGTTGCTATAATTGGCGAAGCATTGACTGTTAAGGTGCGAGCCTCCTTAAGCCCGGCTTTCAACCTTACAGTCACATCCACGGGTAATTCTTCTCCATCAAGCAGGCACAGCCAGGGCATTTTATCACTATCTGATTTACGCTTTTTTCTCTCCCAACCCAGGCTGCTACTTTTTTTGCCGATTAAATCATCTGTCGATAAGCCGGTTTTGTCGGCAAAAGATGTGTTGGTAAACACGATGTAATCATCCTCATCAATGATTAACAAACCTTCTGTCAAAGTGTCCAGTGCAGCACGAACACGTTCTGGGATGACCGCATCAGGATTGAGTTCCTTCAAACTATGTTTGAGGAACAATAGGTATACAACAAAACCCGCCAGAGACATAAATAGAATGATCAGGACTAGTGGGTTCTGGAAAAAATCACTACCAGTATATAATGGCTTAAATCGCAGTTCTACATTTCCCCATCGACCTTGTTTGTTGACAAGTTGCACATGCACTTGTGTTGAGGTCGATGAATCATCAGCTTGTAAAGTCCAGTTGTTACCATGCAGTACAGATGCGGCAAATATATCACCTGATGCAAGGCGTACGGCTGCGGATAAAACACTATCGTTGCGTGCGACTACAGAGCGTAGTGTGTTGTCGATATTATCGAATTGATCATTAATTATATTTCCAGACAACTGGACTGCTAATGATTCAACAATGATCTTGCGAGTCTGCAGTTCAGATTCATTTGCATCAGGTGTCAGGCCAAGTAGATCTGCAACCAGCAATAGACTCACTGTTAGCATGACGATACTGAAGCTAAGCCTGGTTATCGGGGAAGTAATGAATTTAAATATAGTCGATTTCTGCATTATTCGTGCTCATTATTACCTGCGAAAATTTCTTCCACTTTTGCATCCTTTTCATCTTCAGGCTCCAGGTCTTCTTTCTTCTTTTTGGCAGCACCAAGTACTGGCAAGGGATCAAATTGTTTCCATAGAGGCGCAATCGACATAAAACTGGCCAATAATGAACCTGCTCGCAATAACCAGCTCACAAATCCAACTGTCAGGCTCAATGTAATTCCTATCATGAATTCACCGTTTAATTTTGCCTGAGCCTGCTCTTCGGCGGCGGCCCTGTCCATTTCTAAAATCATCCTGTCAAGGCCTCCAAGAAAATCAAGATTATCCATCGGAGCTAAAGGTGCCAGTTTTACTGAATCGAAGCGTGCAATAAGCAGATTATTCAGATCGAAAAATTTCAGCGGCACAGGCTTTGTATCTCGCTCATCATTATCAGTAAATGAAACCAACCCATCTATATTTGTGATATCCAATGGGCGAATGATTGTAAACTCATTTTGATCCCCAACTGCAAAACTTGGTGCTGATAGTTCAGTTTCTCCCAGAACTTCTCTCAGGCCTTCTGCCTCTGTTTCTGATCCAATAATATCTTCAACTGGTTCAGGTTCAGGTTCAGGTTCGGGATCATCATCCGTATCTACATCAGGTGGCTCAGGTATAAAGTCGAATAAAAATTCATCATCATCCACAGGACCAACAGCGGCACTAGTGACTGATTCAGCGTTAGCATTGCCATCTGTGTAACTGGTGGT
>JAIVVP010000063.1:0-7838 GCA_049189775.1 Gemmatimonadota bacterium
TTTTAACAGCCTATGTGCCATTTTTAATAGCATTTGGTATACTTAAAAAGAAATCCGGCGTAAAATTCTCCTTACCGTTAACTATTATTATAGACGTTGTTTTCCTGTTTTTCTATATTTAACAGTTGGTGATTTGTCCTTGCACAGTAAGCTTCAAAGTCAATCACCGAGTGGGGGTCTGTAGCCTCGACATAAAGTATCTCACCTGGCTGCATCTTATTTAGCAGTACCTTGGTCTTTAAAATTGGTAAGGGGCAATTCAGACCTTTAGCATCTAAAGATAGATCTTCTTTTATGGCCACTGCTGAATTGTCTTCGTTCACGGGATTTACGGTCATTTTGTGTGAGCGCCTAGTTTACTGCATCTGTTTGTATAAATATGTTATATTATAACATAACTTAACAATAAAGGCTTAATAATCAAAGATATAGTATGCGCAAAACTAATGTAATCACACCCTTTAAGAAGGCCAGCCATGTCCATCAGCAATGTTCCGATGCGGCATTGTCAGTTGCGGAAGACACCTGCAATTCGCGTGGTGTGCGATTAACCAAATTGCGTCGGAGAGTACTGGAACTGGTCTGGAGCAGTCATGAGCCAGTGAAAGCTTACGACATACTGGACATCCTGCGTGATGAGCACAGCGGTTCTGCCCCACCAACAGTTTATCGGGCATTGGAATTTTTGCAGGAAGAGGGAATGGTACACAGGATTGAGTCATTAAATGCCTATGTAGGTTGTGGGGCACCGGACCATAATCACGCCAGTCAATTTTTAATATGCCAATCCTGTGGTGCAGCAGCCGAAATGAATGATACTGAAATAAGAAATTTAATTGCTGATAAAGCAGCCGATATGGGTTTTAAAATCGATAAGGAAATTATAGAAGTGAAGGGCATTTGTTCACAATGCAGTGATAAATCCAGCTGAGTGTGTGTGATGTTCAGAAAAATATTATTCCTTACATTGTTAGCATGTCAATTTTTTCAGATCTGCTATGCCAGTGAATCAGACGTGAATAATGTTTTTGTCAGTATTCTGCCACAAAAATATTTCGCAGAGCGGGTTGCTGGCGAACATGTGAAGGTAACAGTGATGGTGGGGAACGGGAAAAGTCCTGCGACGTATGAGCCCACCCCTAAACAAATGGTACTACTTGATAATTCACAATTGTATTTCAAGATTGGTGTTCCGTTTGAAAGCATATGGATTGATGCAATAAGAGAATTAAATCCGGATCTGGAAATAATCGAGTGCTGTACAGAAATAATTACGAGACACGATGAGGGAAATTCTCTTGAGCATAATGTTGAAGAACAAAATGCGAAAGAACATGCCAAAAAAGAACATGCATTGGATCCGCATATCTGGACAAGTCCTGTGAATGCAAAATATATTGCCTTAAAAATGAAAAATGCATTGATTGATAGTTATCCTGTGTATGCAAAAGAGTTTGAAATTAATTATTCCAGATTAATAGAGGATTTGGACAGGCTTGATCAGGATATTAAATCAAGTTTGGCTCACCTGAAAAATCGCTACATTGTTGTTTCACATCCTTCATGGGGATACTACGCCGAGGCATATGATTTAATTCAGGTTCCGATTGAAGTGGAAGGCAAAGAGGTACGCGCAAAATCCCTGGTGAAATTAATTGAATTTGCCAGGTCAAAAAATATAAACAGAATATTTGTACAAAAACAATTTAATAAAAATTCAGCAGAGATCATTGCCCGGGAGATTGCTGCTGATGTTATCGAACTCGATCCATTAGCTGAAGATTATATCGCCAATCTTTACTATGTAACTGATGCCATCTCGAACAGGAAGGATTAGGAATGGATACGATTATTAATCTGGACAATGTCAGTTTTTCCTACACTAATATACCTGTCGTACGTGACATTAATCTTGCCGTTAGTGAAGGCGAATTTCTGGGGGTGATTGGTCCGAATGCTGGCGGTAAAAGCACGCTGCTTAAATTGATACTTGGCCTGATTCAACCGGATAAGGGGAATATAAAGGTGTTTGGGAAAAGTCCGGGTAAAGGACGCTCCCGTATTGGTTATGTCCCGCAGTACCCTGCATTTGCGCGAGATTTCCCGATTAATGTTCTTGATGCTGTGCTAATGGGACGCCTTGGGGAAACTCGCTGGTACGGGGGATATACACAGGAAGATAAAGATATCGCTATGAATTCGCTCAAGGCAGTTGAGATTGACAATATTTGCAATCAAACCATTGATTCACTTTCAGGAGGGCAGTTGCAGCGAGTCTTGATTGCCAGGGCGCTAGCCTCCAGACCGGATATTTTGATCCTCGACGAACCTACTGCAAATATCGATGTTCGTGCTGAAGAGGATATTTTTGCATTACTAAAACAATACAATGACCACATGACGATCATTGTTGTATCTCATGATATCGGTTTTATTTCAGGTTACGTAGACAGGGTGGCATGCCTGAATCAAACTTTGCTTTGTCATACAACCAGTGAGATTAGTGGCAAGACTATTGAAGAATTATATGGCGCACCTGTGAAGATGATTCAACATGTACATTAATACCAAGAGTGTCTTATGACTGAATTATTCTCTGCACTAATGAATTACACTTTCATGCAGCATGCCTTTATTGCCTGCATATTGTCCAGTATTGGTTGCGGAATCATCGGCACTTATGTCGTTGTCAAGCGAGTTGGTTTCCTTGCAGGCGGGATTGCACATACAGTCCTGGCAGGTATGGGCATTGCCTACTTTATGGAGAGTTCACCTTTAGTTGGCGCAGTCGTCGCAGCCTTGTTTGCGGCTGTATTCATGAGCTTTGTCAAACTACGCTGGAAACAGCATGAAGATATCCTTGTCGCGGCCTTCTGGTCTGTAGGAATGGCTGTAGGTATTTTATTTATTTCAAGGACCCCTGGTTACAGCGTTGACCTGATGAGCTTTCTATTCGGGAATATACTGCTGGTATCAAAAACAGATCTGCTATTGATGGCAGCACTGGATATTATTATCGTCGGCATTGTCTTCCTGTTTTTTAAACAATTCATGGCAGCAGTTTTTGATGAAGAGTTTGCACGTCTTCGTGGGATAAAGATTGAAATCTACTATACGGTGCTGATGTGTATGGTGGCTTTAACAGTAGTTTTATTGATTCAAATTGTTGGGCTTATTTTAGTGATTGCCTTGCTGATATTTCCAGCAGCCTGTGCCGCACAATTTTTTCATTCGATATTCAAGATGATGATAGCCGCAACAGCACTTTGTATGCTGATGACGGTTAGTGGCTTAAGCATAGCCTATCAACCAGATTTACCAGCGGGTGCTACGATTATTGTCGTTGCCGCATTGTTCTATGTGATATCTATAATTAGCAGCACATTGATTAAACGAAGTAAGAAAAAGTCAGCTGTCTACTAGGCTCGTCGTTTTTGTACAGCTTGTGCAAGTTTTGCTATGAGTTCTTCTGAATCATCCCAGCCGAGACAGGCATCAGTAACACTTTGACCATAGGTGAGTTCCTGACCTTCAACAATATCCTGCCTGCCAGCGACAAGATGGCTTTCAATCATGACACCAAAGATACGTTTGTCACCAGCGGCAATCTGATTGGCAACGTCTGTACCGACATTCATTTGTAATTCATATTTTTTGTTACTGTTCGCATGACTAAAGTCAATCATGACATTGTTCGATAAGCCGGCACTCTCAAGTTCTGTAGCAACCCTGTCGATACTGGCAGTATCATAATTTGGCGTCTTGCCACCGCGAAGAATGATATGGCAATCAGGATTGCCAGTAGTTGAGAAGATTCCTGAATTACCTTCTTTTCTTAAAGACAGGAAATGATGTGGCATGATAGCAGCCCCGATTGCATCAACAGCTACTTTCGTCGTGCCATCGGTGCCATTTTTGAAACCTACGGGACATGAAAGACCAGAGGCCAGTTCTCTGTGTACCTGGCTTTCTGTAGTCCTCGCACCAATAGCGCCCCAGCTGATTAAATCAGTGACATATTGTGGTGTAATTAGATCGAGATACTCTGTTGCAGCAGGTACACCTGATTCATTCAGGTCACGCAAAAGGTTTCTGGCAAGTCGCAATCCCTGGTTGATCTCAAAACTTCCATCCAGATTAGGATCATTAATCAGACCCTTCCAGCCAACTGTTGTTCTGGGTTTTTCAAAATAAACGCGCATGATGATTAACAGATCATCAGAATATTTATCAATCAAGGGTTTTAACCTTGAGGCATATTCGTTTGCTGAATTTATGTCATGAATAGAACAGGGTCCTGTGATTACAACCAGACGATCGTCATCTCCGGACAAAATATTATGAATGGCCTGCCGAGTCTCATAGGTTGTTTTTGCAGCTTGTTCCGTAACGGGAATTTCTTCCAGCAGCACAGCGGGTGGCGTGACAGTTTTTATTTCATTGATCCGAAGATCATCTGTTTGATGGTTCATTTTTATTTTACTTTAATTTATATAAATAATTTTAATTAACAGGTACGATTTCCTGCTTAACCAGGCGGCCAGGAAAAGGATCTTCCAGCAAGAATATGGACATGTATATGAAAGACTGTTTGACCGGAATCAGCACCGTTGTTCACAACCAGTCGAAACGAATCACCGAAGCCTTCCTGTTTTGCAACCTTACTTGCCGTTGTCAATAAATGTCCAAGCAGTGCTTCATCTTCCTCAACAGCATCGGTAACCATGGCGATTGGTTTTTTTGGAACCACCAGGATATGTACTGGTGCCTGCGGGTTCACATCACGAAAAGCAAGACATTGCTCATCTTCATAAACAATATCAGCTGGTATTTCCCGATTTATAATTTTGCTAAAAAGTGTTTCAGACATTAATTTACAGCCCGGTTTCTACGCTAAGCGGCGATTATAGGCATCTTGTTGCAAGTAATAAACATAATCATAAGAATGTGTGGATTAGAGGGGCATATAATCGGGATATACAGGTGAAACAGGCTGTATATTGTGCAATGTAGCGCATTGTATTACTTAATTGAGCCCTGAATAATGATTCATCCGGCGGAATTATTTTCTAAATACAGAATCAGAACAGGAAATATTACAGGAAAATAACCATGGTGAATCAACGTAAAACCACATTTAAGCTGATCTTTCTAACATCGCTCTGTCTATTCATGACCGGGTGTGGCGAAGGACTCTATCCCATTGATGTTGCCGAAGGCTTTTGGAGAGCCGTGAAAGATAAGGATATTAAAGCGATAGAAAAATATTCGACAGGAGACAGTTTAACGGGCGATGAACTGAGTGAAAATATTTTGCCTCTTGATGAAATTGTTTTGGGTAAAACAGTCATCGATGGTGATGGTGCGTGGGTAGATACTACAGTGACAATCTCCGGTGATAAATCTTACACGCTACCGATAAAAACTGTACTAATCAGGGAAAACAAGCAATGGAAGGTAGATTATCAGGCAACCATGAAATGGGTTTCCAAAGGCAGTTCGGTTTACAGTGTTATCAATGGCATCAGAAATATGGGTGAAGAACTGGCCGAAGAGCTGAATCAATCAATGGAAGATATACAAAAAGCGATCCCTGAAATAAAAGAAGAGCTTGGAGAGATAGAAGAGTCATTGCTGGAACATGTTCCTGAGCTAAAAAAACAGATCAAGGAATTTGTAGAAGATCTTGAAGAGGCGATAAAAGACCTGGGTAAAGAGTCAGAAGACGAGACTGTGACCGAGACCTGACTCTATCTTGCTATTTACATTACGCGGTGGCTCAATTACCCTCTGAGCATTATGGAATAACGTCGGGTGGGGGTTCGATACCATGAAAGTAATTGCTTCAGTTTCATTGTTTATCATGTTCATTTTTGCATCAAGTGTTTTTGCAGCAGAACCAATCGAGGAACAGCAAGCCCTGCTTTATTACCAGATCCCATTTGGTGGAGAGAAGAAGGCTGATAACATTCATAAATTCGGTTTTCGTGTTGACAGGGTCTCAATTGACGGGACAACAGGACAATACAGTAATTCAAGTGGTTTTAATGGTCTGATGAAAAAACCCGCTGCTCTGGATTTTCAGATGGGTCATCAAGGTATCTCTGCATTCAAGCTACATGGACATGATTACTTGCCCCAACTCGTCAGTATGGCTGATGAGGCAAATGCTGAAGGAGAGAATGGCGAAGCAGGTGCCCAGGAAAATGTTGAGGCAGGCGAGACTGAAGAAGGTGAAAAGAAAGAATTATTAAAATACTCTGAAGTCCTGGATCAAACAACAGTCGGTCTGATAATCGGAGGCACCATACTGCTTATTATGGCGACGGGTGCCGGGAACTAGGCCAGTCTTCCTGTAATAAAAGCCCTAGATTCCCATATTACTTAGCGTCACCATAATGTCATTAATGATGGCGGTGGCACGAGGGTGTTCTGTTTCAAAGTGATTAACAGATTCCTTAAGACCAGCCAGTAGTTCTGACTGATTTTCATTTTGCTCTTCATTTTCAAGACCTGATTCAATGTCCTGAAGTAGCATCTCGAGTTTTTCTTTAGATTTATCTTCGTCTGCGCTCAGATTTTCTATCTCGTTACGCAGTTTTCCAATATCATCCCGTAATTTTTTTTCAGGCATAGTTATTATCTTTGTTGTGAATTATTAGTGACATTATAGCCATGCATGCGGCGTTGGGAACCGATATTTGATTTAAATGGTGGGCCCGGTAGGACTTGAACCTACGACCAATGGATTATGAGTCCACTGCTCTAACCAGCTGAGCTACAGGCCCAAGTATTTGATTTTACTTGGAATCGTTCTCTTCTTAAAAGAGTGAAAGTTCCTTTTTAGTTCCTCTTGCCTTGAGCGTACCTATCCATTGGCGCCGATTATATCTGCTTCCTTTGCCTTACGGAAGCGTATTGCAATGCCAATTCTATGACAATTCGAAGAGGAGGTACTTGTTATCGTAGTGGAGGTATAGGTGGCAGGGCTCTTCCAAAAATACCACCATCTTCAAAATATCTCAAATAGAGCTGCCGCACCTTGGCCACCGCCAATACACATGCTGACAATTGCGTACTTCTCCTGACGACGACGACCTTCAATTAACGCATGTCCAACCATCCGTGCACCGCTCATTCCGTATGGGTGGCCGATAGAAATAGATCCACCGTTTACATTGAGCCGCTCCTCCGGGATGCCCAGAAAATCACGGCAATATAGAGTTTGCACTGCAAAAGCTTCATTGATTTCCCATAGGCCAATATCGTCAATTGACAAATTAAATCGCTCTAACAGCATTGGTATTGCAATGGCCGGCCCGATACCCATTTCGTCCGGCTCACAGCCCGTCACAGCCATCCCTTTATAGGCTCCCAATGGAGCTAAGCCCTTTTTCTCGGCCATAGCCGCATCCATCACCAGTACTGCACTGGCACCATCAGAAAGCTGGCTGGCATTTCCAGCCGTGACACTGCCATCCACACCATGCACCGGTCTAAGTGATGCTAATTTTTCCAGGGATGTATCCGGTCGATTGCATTCATCTGATGTCAGGTGTATTTCCTGCCGCGAGATATCGCCCGTGTCCTTATCTTTAATGAGTTTGTCGGTCTTACCTGGGATGATTTCATCGTCGAATAGCTGTGCTTTCTGAGCTATTGCCGTTTTTTGCTGACTTGATAGTGAATACTCGTCTTGAGTATGTCTGGAAATACCATATCGTTTCGCAACCGTCTCCGCTGTTTCGATCATGCTACGATAGTATTCAGCTTTATATATCTGCACGACGGCATCCTGGTAGCGATACATATTCATGTGCTCATTCTGCACCAGGCTG
>JAIVVP010000064.1:0-7740 GCA_049189775.1 Gemmatimonadota bacterium
AGTTCATCTTGTTGACGTAATGTGGGATCGCCTCCTGTTACCTGTACATTTGTATAGGCACCATAATGTTGATGAATCAGATCAATACGGCGAAATAATTCTTCTACAGGAATATCACGTATGGCTTCAGAATGTTCCGAGAGATAGCACAGGCTGCAATCCAGATTACATCGTTGCGTGATCTCCAATGCAACACAACCAAGCGTCCAGCGTCGCCCCATTTGCTGATTGGGAGACCAGTTGTCGGTCTCTTTCATGCAGTTACAGGAATGACGCAGGCTAGCTTCGGGATCATTCGAGGGACTATCGGGGGCTAAATTCTGAATCTCTTCCCTGTTTAATATCCCCATGACCTTATCCGTAAATCAATTGTAGATTTTATTGTTTAGTGTCGTTGAGTGACCAGTCGTATTCAAGAAACTTGATTTTAGTCTCTTTATTAGCGATTAATGTCTGCAGTTCTACATCATCTGTCATCAAAGGTGCCACATAGGCATTTACTGAACCTGCTGATGCTATGAAATCCTTTTTATACCACTTGAAAATTTTTGATAGCTCAAGCTTGTCATTTTCTGCATCAAAGCGATTCCTTTCAGTGTCCCTCAGGAAATTTGTGCTGGCATGGGCAAATTGTTGCTCAAGTTTATCTGCTAAAAAAGCCTCGTTGATCAGGGGTGGACAACTCAATGAGGCACAAACAAGTACGAAATGCAGACGAGGTTCTTTATAAACTTTTCGTAGAAGTTCGTGCTCAATGATGTTGAGCGTGGAATCTTTACCAAATAATGTAAAAAAGTTTCTATGCCAGGGACTGTTTACAATAAAGCCACCATAATCTTTTATTGAATCAACAGGATATTCTGTAAGAATTAATTTAATGGTTAATGCGTTATATGCATTGATGAGGAAGGCCATTTGTTGTTCACGTGACCAGGCATCAAATTCAGTTTTTCCTGTGTATTCGATACCTTCAATAAATTCATAAAGCTTACTTGTGTCTGATTTAAGTTTTGCATAATCAACAAAACTTTGATGCCCATCTACCACAACTACCTGCTTGAGAATTTCGTTATAGTTTTTATAGCTATGATCGTAGGCGAATACAGAATGGCTACCGATTATGGTAATTATTAGTAATACTGAGCGAAGTGAATGACTCACGAAATCTCCTGATTAAATCCTGATGGTATTGAGAAGCTTTGTCAGTGATCGTGCATGAAAAGTTCCTGACAATCTTGTTTAAACCTTACCAGTCCAGTGATGCAGGGGGCTCTACATGATTATTCTCATGGCGATATTTTGAGCTGGCCTCATATACTTGTTTTCTAATACGGTTGAGCTGACCGACAGGTCTGTGCTCAGAAAGCGCATTCCAGGGCGAGAAAGACAGGTTTTCACAGAATTGTTGTTGCTGTTCTGAATCGAATTCCTGTTGCGGAATAATGATTTTTGCCACTGTGATAAATGGTGAATCTGATTCTTTCCACAAGATACTGGGATCTTCAATCGGCATATATTTATCAGGATCCTGTAATTGCACCCTGAATTCAAAACATGCCTCACTATCTTGCAACTCTTCTGCCATTGTTTTGCGCAGAAAGTCCGGGTCGTTGATGTCTTGTCCTGTTATTTCAGGAGCTGTCATACAGGATTTCGTATTGAATTTAATATTAAGTGTCCCGAGTTTATAGGCAGTATTACTAAAATATTGAGTTCTAAGTGGACTGACTGGAGGTTTCTTTAGTGTGGCGAGTCCATATCGTAGTTCGCGTAATTTCCATTTGAATGGATTGATTCCATCAAAAAAATACAGAATCTTGTCATCACTTTCGACAAATCGATTGTAGTCCTCAAGATCTGCAGTGAAAAATACAGGACTATCATGCATTAAAAAATCCTGTGTCTCCGGACCATCATCTGGCTGCATTAATGTGTCGTCATAAATATTAAATAATTTTAATGCCATACCATGCGCATCTTTATCTGCATCATGATTGCCCTTCGTACTGGATCTGCCATTGGAGAAACGTATCCAGCTTTTATAACGCTTTCCCGGTATTTGAAAGATCCCTTGTTGTAACTCTGGCGCAATATTTTCCAGCACATCAAAATAGGCTTTAACACAGGCGTGACCTTTTGAATGTGCGCCTCGGGCTATATAGCTGGTTTTATTTTCTTCAATGACCTTTAAGAAATTGTCTATCGAGCGATTTATTTGTTCAGCCTCGTCCGCACGAATTATTTCTTCTGTGGTGACAGGCGAATTACTTGAGAAATGGTAGATGATAAACAGGATAAATAAGGCTGAGGCAAAAGATGCAATTTTCAGGAATGACATGATTATTAAAGCGTTTTCATGTATTCAATCAATGCCCATATTTCATCTTCTGTAAACGGGTCTGTCCCATATTCCCCGGTGCCATATTCATGACCAGCATTGCTGTTTCCTTCCAGGGTGGTATCAAACAGAAAACTACCTGGCGTTTTGCTGCTGACATAGCCGACCTTCACAGGATCAAATTCCCATGTGCCTATATAAAAGGTCTTATCTCTCTTTTCAGCAGGCAACAATAATTGATACAAATTAGGCACAGAACCGTTATGTAAAAACGGCGCACCTGTCCAGACACCATTCATCGGTCGCGCTTTATAAGCCAACAAGGTCTTATCTGATACCTCTTCACCTTTCTTGACTATTTTTCCATCAAGATATTTAGGTGGATGTATTTCGTCAGGGTGGCCAAGGTTTTTTGCATCACGTTTAGCCAACAGTACTTGAACTGGATTATTTTTTAGTACACCAACCATCATGTTATTGACAATATATAAGGCAGGCGCTTCTTCTCCTAGCTCTTCTCCTACCGCATAAAATCGTTTTCTGCCCTCAAAAATTCCAGTTTTCCCTTTAAATGAAATAGCATTGGTTGCCATCAGGGGATCTGTTTGAATAACTTCCAGAGAACTCATCCTGACTTGTATCTTTCTGTCTGGATCTGTTCTATCAATATCAAGGTGACACGAAAGACAATGTTTTTCATATAAACCACGCCCTGTTTTGGCGAGATCGTTATCTATTTCAGGAAATGCGTCAGGCCAGAGTGGCGAATGCAGTTTGGCAACAACCTTCTCAAGACCTCTAAGATTACTTGCCTGTATTGAAGAACTATATCCTGCATCATAAAATCCTAGCCATTTTGTGGTTTCAGGAGTGATATCTCCAAAAACACCTAACACCTCACCGACATTCCTTGCCAGTGCACCAAGACTGGAATTGGATTGCGATCCATCCCATTCGACATAATCGTGTTGCGGGGTATCCCACAGGTATGGATAGCTTGTCGGCGCATTGGGGTTATTGATATTATCTTCAACCCCCGTCAGGTATAAACCCTGGTTGAGGATGCCACCAAAGGCATCCAGTCTGGAATAACCATAAGTGATATCACTGTGATTACGATGGTTATAGTCTTTTCTAATATTATATTGTTCCTGCAGACGAAGTTTTAAATCATTACGTTTATCCTGCGTGCCACTTTTACCGTGGATTTTTGTCGCAAACCGATTAAATTTATTTTCATCTGTGAGGGTCATTTCCATGGACTGGACTATTTCATCCAGGAACATAGGTAAATCTATAAAGGCCTGTCCGCCATCGATACGAATGAACTGATTATTATATTTGAGTTGCTGTGTGTGACAGGCCGCGCAAGTAGGCCCCATAAAGTCTTTGTTTCGTGTGATTCCTATCGGTAGACCATCTGGATTACTTTTGCTTGCCTGTATAGGTAAGAAACCATAACGCAGCATATTTTCAGGGCTGCTTAAGTGTTGATTGCTATCAGCAAGCTCAAGATTCAGAAAGAATTCGTAAGGTAATAGACGTGAGCCTTGATCGGTAAAATAAAAGTATTCTCTATCTTCTTCTGTCCAGTTCTGCTCCAGGTAAATTATTTTATCTGGATTTAGCGCATCAGGATCAAGGATCGCTGGTGTGTCTTCGGCATTGACGCCTGCAATTATAAAAGGAGAAATGAAAAGAATGAGCAATAATATTTTATTTATATATTTCATCACTATTATGCATACGAAAATTAAATATTTATATGTAATATATCAAATGGAAAATGGGTGCAGCTGTTGTCTTATGATGCCTCTAGGCACAGGTTCTCCTTTAATACCATAGGTCTCAGGCCATTTTTTTCCGGGCATGTAGAATGTGCCAAATATCATGTCAATAACAGGAAGATTGATAGCATAGTTTATATCCAGTGCTTTTTCGTCATCTGAGTGGTGCCAGTGATGATATTGCGGTGTAGTAAGGATGTAATTCAAAAAACCAAAGTTCATGCCAAAATTAGCGTGTATAAACACTGACTGAAAATGGAACAGTGCAACGTAACTCAAAAGTGCGGCTTGCGAAAACCCCATTAAGTATAAAGGTATAAGAATTGCCGATCGTGTTATTAATATTTCTAAAAAATGTATACGCGAACTGGCCAGCCAATCCAGCGCTTTTGCTGAATGATGAATCGCATGCATCTTCCATAAAAAAGGCACATGATGATAAGTACGATGAACAATATATTGAGCAAGATCGGCCAGAAATACTACTGCGATAAACTGTACAGGAATTGGCCATGATCGAATATAACCTTGAAATGTATCCGACACCGCCCAACTAAAAAATGTTGGTGCTACGTTTATAGAAACTATTAATATTATTGAAACCAGAAGATAGTTAATTGCAAAATAGGCAAGATCGGTTTGCCATTCGTCTCGTAGTATTTTTTGTGTTTTTACTTTGGAGTATGCCCTTTCCAGAGGAATAAAAATTAATGCAGAATAAAGGATAGAGAGGACAAACCAATCCAGCCCCAGGGTAAAATCGTTATATTCAATCACCTTTAATTCAATATAAGGCCCGCCTAGTAGTGTTGCAATAAAGGCAGAAGTGAGGCCAATAACACTGGGGATTCTGCCATTTTCGAATAAAAAATTCATAGCGCCGAATACAAAGGCCAGTGTCAGTGTAACTAATAGAAGTAATCTTAGATATTCAACATTATAAGATGCACGTATATCAGCAGTCGTTAAATATTCAGGAAAGAGAAAGCAAAGAACACCAGCAAAACTGAGGAGACCCAGGAATGCCGACAGGTAACCACTTATATACCCTTCGCCGATCTTAAACTCTACTTCAGACATAAAATTTACTTCGCATATTCATTATGTTGTTTATTTTATATAAAACTATTCCTGCGTATGTAATGGTTGTTCCAGAAGCATATACAATATGTTATCTGTAAAAACAGGGTCAGTGGTTAGCCCTAAATGATCGCTGAATAGAAATAATACATTTGCCCACTGAATCGGTGTTTTTAAGCGCCCTTTATTACTGGAACCTACACGTTCATCCATTAATGCACTACTGCGTAACACCTTGCCATCGCCTGGTCCTGATTTATAATTTTCCAGTTCACCTGTTTCAGTGTTTACCTTGATAACATCTGCTGTATCAACTGCATCACCAGCTATCAGATTTATAGAAAGTCCAGGTGGGGTAACTGCAGGTATATCCAGTGCCTGAGCAAAAGCTTTAGCACGCATCAATGATTTACGTTGATGACTGAGCGCAATTTTTATTCGTGTTTCTTTATCCTTCACTTCGGGTAATAAAACCTGCAATGTCGAATCCAGTTCAGGATTTGCCAAACCCCAACCCATTTGCTTCCATAATATCGGATCGTAAGGGTCCATAAATTCCTGATTTTTCTCAATACCAGAAACCACATGACCATGTCTGGCACGGGGAAGCAGTTGGTATAATGCAGGCATTGTCCCAAGGATCGCAGCATCAAATGATGGTAAACCCGGTGCTAAATGTGACCCCTCTATAAGAAGACGAAAAGTATCTATAGAACCAGCGTTTGGTGTGCCAATTAATACAACTTGTTCCACAAAACGACTACCAGCCCATGTGAGTGGTGGCAATGAACCATCATCTGGTAGATCTGCTACCCCATAACGGAGATAGTAACGCGCGACTAATCCCCCCATGGAGTGAGCAACAATGTTAAATTTTACATCCTTGTCTTTAATACCATGACGATTTTCAATTTCTTTTTGTACATAAGACCGTTTTTCCAGAATATATTCGTGCAGTTGTTTTGCTGCTTCTACAAGATCACGACGCCAGTCATAGGCAAATTGAAAAGATGTATAATGGCGTTCACCATAATCGATTGTTTTTGTCTCGCCATAGTTCTCATTAATGAAGCCACCAACACCGAGTGACGCCAGAATATTACCATACGCATTTTTCTCAACAGTAACCCCATAGATTGTTATTTTAATGCTCTCCAGTACGCTTTCAGTAATTACACTGTCACGTAGTTCCTGAAGCGTCTTGCCTTCATGCATGGGTAGTGCAATCCTGCGTATTTCTTCATCTTTTTTAGGATTCTCAAGGCCACGACCTATCTCTCCCCAGGCAACGGTTCCAGATTCGGTATCAACAAGTTTGGAACCAAGCACACCAGGAATTACGATGATTGGATTCCTGTCAGGGTTATCTGCTTTTGCCAGATCGGAATAAAGACCACCTAAGTTTGGTGCATCATCAGATCCACATGCAGATAGCAGAATAAGACAAATGATGATGCAACCGTTCTTACTAATAAACTTATCTCTCATTACTTATTCAGCGTTGAAAAGTCTAGTGATTCAAAGCGACCGTCACGTATCACTGTTAGCCAGACCTTTTGGCTTCCCTGGTAGTTATCATTCGTGTAACGGATCGGTGTCCCCATACCAATGTCCAGGTTTTTGATGCTAAGGATTGCATCAATGATAGTCTCTTTATCGACATCAGGTCCTGCTCTTTTAAGACCCTCAATGAAAATCCGGGCAACAATATAACCTTCAAGGGAAATAAAATCCGGCTCAGCTTCCGGATCATAAGACTTGAGATCCTCTAGATACTCGCGTGTGAGCTGCAGATTGGATTCGAAGTGGGGTACAACCTGCGTGATGATGACACCTTCACCATCTGATCCCAAAGCGTTTTTTAGAGCCGTGCTGGCGACAAAAGACACATTCATATAAATTGCATCAGGCAGGACACGTTTCATAATACGGATAAACTTGGCACATGCGGCATATGTTCCGACCATGATAATTGCCTTTGGCTTGACAGGGGCTTCAAGGATTGTAAGTAAACCTTGTTCGACGTTAATCGTGTTACGTTCGTAGCGACCGTGCGGAAGAAGGTGGCCCTGATCATAACCTGCCGCTTGCAGACTTTTGATAATGCCCATGTAGCCATCATCACCAAAGGAGTCATTCTGGGTAAATATCGCTATTTCGTGCGGTGAGATGCCTGATTCCAGAAGTCCCCTGACCATGACAGCTGTCTCTTGAGTGTAGCTGGCCCGGTAGTTGATGACATAACGATTAGGAGGACTCTGTCGTACCAGTTCGGCACCGGTGCCGGGAGCAAACAGTAGTGTCTTCTTTTCCGTAGCAATAGGAATTGTTACCGCGGCCGTTGGTGTACCAACATTGCCTAACACTGCGAGGACCTTTTCCTCGTCGATAAGAATATGCATGTTACGGATTGCCGCTTCCGGTACATAACCATCGTCCAAAGTGATAAATTTTAATCGCCTGCCGGACACTCCGCCTTCCTCATTGATACGTGCAAAGTAGGATTCGATTCCGGTCTTCATTTCGATCCCGAGA
>JAIVVP010000065.1:0-7685 GCA_049189775.1 Gemmatimonadota bacterium
CCTTGAATTTATTTTCTGCATCCTTTTCTTCACTGACGTCAGGATGATATTTTCGGGCCAGTTTTCGATAGGCTGTTTTAATCGCCTTAAGGTCTGCATCCGGTTTAACACCGAGAATTTTATAGTAGTCTTTGAATTCCATGTTTGACCTCTTGTGACATCAATATTGTTAGAGTACTTTAATGTTTCTTAAGTGCTGCCTGTGCGACAGCAAGTCGCGCGACTGGTATACGGAATGGTGAGCAGGAGACATAATCGAGTCCCACCCTGGCAAAGAACATGATTGAATCCGGATCTCCACCGTGTTCACCACAGATACCGCATTTCAGTTTTGGCTTTGTTTTTCTTCCGCGTTTTACTGACATCTGGACTAATTGGCCAACGCCAGTTTCATCGATGGACTGGAAGGGGTTGGTTTTATAAATATGCTTGTCCTGGTAATCCGGCATGAAGCTGCCAAAGTCATCACGACTGAAGCCAAGAGTCATTTGTGTTAAATCATTGGTACCAAAACTAAAGAAGTCGGCATGTTCTGCAATCTGATCGGCCGTTAAAGCGGCACGTGGTATTTCGATCATGGTGCCAATGGGGATATCCAGTTTGCCGGTATAACGCTTTCGCTTTTTAACCTGGTTAATGATTTGTTCTATTTTTGTTCGCAAATAAGTGAGTTCAGTATCAATACCGACCAGGGGGATCATGATCTCGGGTTTGGCCTTGATACCTCGTTTACGTGTATTGATTGTTGCTTCAACAATCGCCGTGACTTGCATTTCCATTATTTCAGGGTAGCTAATCGTCAAACGACAACCGCGATGTCCGAGCATGGGATTACTCTCATGTAGTTGTTCGATCCGGTTTTTTAAATGTTTTAATGAGATGCCGAGGGTTTTGGCTAATTGTTGTTGTGTTGTTCTGTCTTGTGGCAGGAATTCATGCAAGGGGGGATCGATTAAACGGATGGTGACGGGTAGATTGTTCATCGCCCTGAACAAACCTTCGAAGTCCCTGCGTTGATGCGGCAGCAGTTTCTTTAATGCCTTGCGTCTATTATCTTCATTATCCGCCAGGATCATTTCGCGCATCGCGAGGATACGTTGTTCACCGAAGAACATATGTTCAGTTCGACATAAGCCAATCCCCCTGGCGCCAAATTCGCGGGCAATCTTTGCATCCCTGGGTGTATCAGCATTTGCGCGTACCCCCAGACTGTTTAACTTGTCGGTCCATTGCATAAGGGTTTTAAATTCTCTGGAAAGGCCGGGTACACTTTTGGGGATATCACCCAACATAACTTCACCGGTACTTCCATCAATACTGATGATATCTTTTCGCGTAATTTTTTTACCTTTAATGGTGATCGTTTGCGTCTGTTCATTGATCTCGACTTCAGATGCGCCAGTGACACAACACTTGCCCCAACCACGTGCAACCACAGCAGCATGACTCGTTGTGCCACCGGTGCTGGTCAATATTCCCTGAGCCGCTTTCATTCCGTGTATTGCTTCAGGGCTGGTTTCACGATTTACCAGTATAACTTTCTCACCTTTGGCATTGAGGGCAACGGCTTCATCGGCATCGAATACCGGATAACCGGTTGCCGCACCAGGTGAGGCGGGCAGTCCTCTGGTTAGGACATTCCTTTTTTCTTTTTCAATAAATGAAGGTAATAAACATTGCGTCAGGTCTTGTGCCGGGATACGCAAGAGTGCCGTTTTCTTTCTGATCAGTTTTTCCCTGACCATATCGACTGCAATCTTGACCGCCGCAACGCCGGTACGTTTTCCAGTTCGTGTTTGCAAGATATACAGTTGGCCCTGTTCGATAGTGAACTCCAGGTCCTGCATTTCACGGAAATGTTTTTCCAGTTTATCTTTCACCTTGAGTAATTGTTTATATAACTTTGGTTGCCAATGTTGCATCTCTGCAATGGGGTTTGGTGTACGAATACCGGCCACCACGTCTTCACCCTGGGCATTGATCAAAAATTCACCATAAAATTCGTTATTGCCGCTGGTCGGATCGCGCGTGAAGGCGACACCGGTTGCAGACTCATTATTTTTATTACCGAATACCATGGTTTGTATATTGACCGCGGTACCGGTCAGTCCTTCGATCATGTTGATACGCCGATAAGTGATTGCGCGTTGGTTGTTCCAACTACGAAAGATGGCTTCGATGCTTAAAGCCATTTGTTTAAACGGGTCTTGTGGGAATGCCTGCCTGGTATGTTTCTTATAGATGGTTTTATATTGTTCGATCAATTCGGTGAGTCCCTTTTCATTCAGATCAATATCGTTTTTAACCTTGTATTTCTGTTTTATCGTCGTGAATGCCTGTTCGAAGTGTTTGTGATCAACTCCCATGACCACATCGCCAAACATATTGATCAAGCGTCTATATGCGTCCAGGACAAAACGTATATTGTCTGAATTTTCACTTAATCCCTGTACGACTTTATCATTCAGGCCAAGGTTTAATACCGTATCCATCATACCGGGCATGCTTATCGCTGCACCACTTCGAACTGATAACAATAGAGGATTTGTCGTTGAGCCGAATGTCTTTCCGGTTTCCTTTTCAAGTTGTTTGAGGTTTTTACGGATCACATTCAGAAGTTTTTCTGAAAGTGTCTCACCGTTATTAAAAAAATCAGAGCAGGTTTGTGTTGTTATCGTGAAACCGGGAGGAACTGGTAGACCAATACGTACCATTTCAGCCAGGTCTGCACCTTTACCGCCAAGCAGGTCTCGCAATTCACGACGCCCATCACAACGAATTTTGCCAAAATAATAAACTTGTTTTGTTTTAGCCATATGATGATTATGGTACTTGCAGTCGTGTTTATGAATCTATTTTTTTACCAGCTTCGGTCTCTGCTTCAGGCTCAACTCTACTGTTTATATTTATTTTTTTATAATAATCGCTTGAGAAACACATTCATTTCCCTGGCTGCTTGAATGTCACCTTTGTTTTCGGCTATCTCTATCCCTTTTTGGTATGCGGTGATGGCTTCATCATTATTTCCGGCACCGACCAATGCCTTGCCGTAGAGTTTCCAGGCAGCGGAATAATCAGGATCGTGTTTCAAAGCCAAAGCCAGATGTTTAACAGCCTGTTCATAGTCTTTCGCATTTAAACAGGCATTGCCTAAACTGAAACGTATCAAGGCATTATCCTGTCCTTGTTCCAGCATTGATTCGAAATTGGAGATTATCTGATCAGACATATACCCAAACTACTTGCTACGTTGACCAATAAACAAGGCCTCGTTACGAAAACCGGATTCTGTATCACCTATAGTCCCTTCTTCTCTATAAACAATCGTATCCAGATCTTTGCATAAATCCAGTAATTCATTTTTACCCAGTCGGTATTTATCACTCGATGGCCCCGATTCCTGTACGCGTGTCCTGGTGAATGTCTGGTAGAAGAGTAATCCGTTTTCTCGCAATGCTGCAATAATCTCAGGCATGATCTGTCGATCAAGAAAGTGGCTGACGACAATCACATCAAAAGAGTTCTCTTCTGGTGGACTGCTGACAACATCTCTTACTTCGGTCTTGATATCCAGATTCAGGGAGCTGGAAATTTCCTTCAGCTTTCCAATGGCTATAGGTGAAATGTCCCATGCATGGGATTGCATATTATGTTGCGCCAGAAACATGGCATTTGCGCCAAGACCAGAGGCAAGATCCAGCGCTTTGCCCTGGGCAGGCAGCAGGTGGTGAAATTCCTGAAGAATATACGCAGGGCTTAATTTTGATGATTCACCAGGCTGTTGTCTGGATTGATATATTGCATCCCATTTATCTGATTCTTTATTGGTCCCGGGGGCAGTCATTACTTGCGCCAGAAGACAGGGGAAAATAATACCAGTAGTGTGAATATTTCCAGACGTCCCATAAGCATGGCAAAGCAGAGAACCCATTTTGCGAAGTCATTGATGTTATTATAATGCGAGCTGACCTCACCCAGACCCGGGCCAAGATTATTCAGACAGGCTGCGACTGCAGAAAAAGCAGTGATAGGATCAAGGCCGGATGCCATTAGTACCAGTTGTAAAAAAATGAATACAGCAGTGTAGGCGGCAAAGAAACCCCATATCGCATTAATCACTCTTTCCTGAACCGGTTTATCATTAATTTTAATAATGAACAGTGCATTGGGATGAATCAGTCGTTTAACCTCACGAATACCTTGTTTGAAAAGGAGTAATACGCGAACGATTTTTATACCACCACCCGTTGAGCCGGCACAGGCACCGAGAAAACTTGCGAACAGCAATAACATGGGCAGAAAGCTGGGCCAGTTTTGATACTGGGTTGTAGTAAAGCCTGTGGTTGTGGCGATAGAGATGGATTGGAAGATTCCATCTATAAACATCTTGCTTAAGTCTGTGTAATCTGAGGTTATTGACAGGTAGATACAAGTGACCAGACAAACGATCCCCATAATACTCAGGTAAGTCCTGAGCTCCGAGTCATGCCAATAGGGTTGGGTACTCTGGTTTCGCCATGCAAAAAAATGCAGGGTGAAATTGATGCCTGAAAATATCATGAATACAACGGCTATGGTATCAACCCATATGTTATCGAAATAACCAATGCTTGCATCATGCGTAGAGAAACCACCAATAGAAACTGTTGAAAAGCTATGGCTGATGGCATCGAAAAAGGTCATACCAGCCGCCCAGTAAGACAGGCAACAAGCCACGGTCAAACCAAGATAAATATACCAGAGGGCTTTGGCGGTTTCGGTGATACGTGGTGTTAATTTTGATTCTTTCATCGGTCCTGGTGTTTCAGCACGGTATAACTGCATACCACCAATACCCAGGATGGGTAATATCGCGACAGCTAAAACAATAATACCCATGCCGCCTAACCATTGCAGTTCCTGACGGTAAAATAATATTGATTTTGGCAGCTCATCAATACCAGTGAGAATTGTTGCACCAGTAGTGGTCAGGCCTGACATGGACTCAAACACAGCGTCGGTAATACTTAAATGTGGCGTGTCTGATAAAACAAATGGAATTGCACCTGTGAATCCCAGACCTACCCAGAAAAGTACAACAACAACAAAGCCATCTCTGAGTTTTAATTCATTACGGACATTTCTAACAGGGAACCACAGGCAAAATCCAATAAGGGTGATAAGGAAAATAGCAGTCAGGAAACCCTGCAGGCTGCTGTCATTACTCCACCACGCTATGGCGATTGGAGGTAATAATGTCAGGCTAAACAGGCTGAGCAAGATCCCCAGGATTCGTTGAACGACTGCATATTGCATTATGTATATTGGCCAGAAAAGAGGTTAAAGGAAAGTTATACCTACCTGAAACAAACGTTCTATTTCGGGGACCTGTTTCTTGTCTGCCACCAGTAAGATGACATGGTCTTCAGCCTCTATCACCGTATCATGATGAGCAAGGATAACTTCATCTCCTCGAACCAGTGCGCCAATACTTGTCCCTGGTGGCAAGTCAACTTCCTCAATCATGCGACCGACAACCCTGGAAGAATCCCTGTTGCCGTGAGCAATTGCCTCGATCGCTTCAGCAATTCCTCTCCTTAAGGAATGCACAGCAACAACATCGCCTTTTCTGATATGGGCCAGTAGTGTGCCAATCGTTGCCTGTTGTGGAGATATGGCGATATCAATGACATTGCTTTGTACCAAATCGACATAACCAGTACGGTTGATGAGTGCCATGACCTTACGTGCACCAAGACGCTTGGATAGCATGGATGAAATAATATTCGCTTCGTCCGCGTGGGTTAGCGCACAGAAGATGTCTGTGTCATCAATATTTTCTTCTCTAAGTAATTCTTCATTCGTTGCATCGCCATGCAGGACAATCGTATTTTTCAATTGTTCGGCGGCATGTTGTGCGCGTTCAAAGTCTATTTCTATCAGCTTGACCTGATACTGTCGCTCCAGCTTCATCGCCAGGCGCATACCAATATTACCGCCGCCTGCCAGCATAATGCGTTTCACTTCCCTTTTTGTACTACGCAGACTATGCACCAGGGCACGTACATGCTTTGGTGTACCGATAAAAAAAAGTTCATCATCAGGTTCAATGACAGTTTTCCCATCGGGGATTATTGCCTTATTTTGACGAAACAGTATGACGATACGGCATTCAAGGTCTGGTAAATATCTGCCAACATCGCCTGTTCGGTGACCGACCAGAGGCCCGCTGTAATTGGCTCTTACTGCGACCATCTGCACCTTGCCATTAGCAAACTCCAGAACTTGCAGTGCTCTTGGGTAATTGATTAGTCGTTCGATATGTTCGGTGACTAATTGTTCGGGACTGATGAGGACATCAATGGGCAACGCTTCCTGCGCAAACAGTGCTGGTTTTGACAGGTATTCTGTATTTCTTACACGTGCTATTTTTGTCGGGGTGTGAAATAAAGTGTAGGCCACCTGACAGGCGATCATGTTTATTTCATCGCTATTAGTCACGGCAAGTATCATATCCGCATCCTTTGCACCGGCTTGCTCAAGCACGGAAGGATGGGAGGCGACGCCTACAATTGTTTGTAAATCATATCGCTCATTCAGGTTGATCAGACACTTGGGATTTGAATCGACAACGGTTATGTCATTTGCCTCGCCGACGAGACTTGCGGCAACCGAGGAACCGACCTGACCTGCACCGAGAATAATTATTTTCATTATTTGTGTTCTGCCGGATGAATCATTACCTGATAAATCATCAATTCAGTCTTCATATTCAGCTCATGCATGTGCCTGGTAATTTAAGAATATTTGTTACTCAAATTTTGTGCACTATAGCCAGACTTATCGAATCTTCCAACCTGTTTTGGAACCTGACTATTTTGAATCCTGACTTTTAATCGCGATGCCAAGTGATTTCAACTTGCGATAAAGATGCGTCCGCTCCATACCTACGGCTTCAGCTACTTTACTCACACTGCCACCGGCAGCAACGAGCTTGTGCTGTAGATATTCTTTTTCAAATCGCTCTCTTGCTTCACGTAAAGGCATATCAAAATCAGGGATGAAATTTTGTTCATCGGCCAGTGAGGTAACTTTACCTCGTGCCAGATCCAGTTCATTTATATCAATATTTTCTTCAGTGCCAAGAATAAGTAGTCTCTGTACCATGTTCTTTAATTCCCTGACATTACCGGGCCAGGAATAGCTGCGTAGCTGGTTTTGTGCTGCGACGGTAAAATGCCGATAGGCCAGACCCTCTCTCGCAGCAAAATAATCAACATAAAACTCAAGTAATTCCGGGATGTCTTCAGTATGTTCACACAGTGGCGGAATATGGATAGGCAGAATGTTTAATTGATAATAGAGATCGTCCCGAAACAGACCTTCATTGACCAGTTCAAGAAGATCGTGATTGGTTGCGGCGATAATACGTATATCAAATGCCTTCGTTTTTGTGCTGCCAACGCGTGTGAAATATTTATTATCCAGGGTGTTCTGCAGTTTGGCCTGTAAGGAAAGATCCATATCTGCAATGTCCTTGAGAAACAGGGTGCCACCCTCTGCCTGTTCAAAAAAACCGGTTCTGTCCTTGTCTGCCTCCTCGCTACCAAAAAATTCCGTCAGAAAATTATCTGCAGACAAGGCTGAGATACCGCCGCTGATAAATGACTCTTCAGATCTGGTACTTTGATTGTGCAGATAACGTG
>JAIVVP010000066.1:0-7664 GCA_049189775.1 Gemmatimonadota bacterium
CGCGCGAAAACTCTTAAAATCATGCGATATATATTGATAATTAGGATTCGCGGACAGCGCAGTATATAGAGAAATCAGTGATATTCAATATTTACAGGCATCTCCAGCGTGTGGAGACGCGAAAATCACCGATTTCGGGTGTTTCTCAGGAATTCCCAGAGATTTCTTGAAGATTTCAGAGAATCTAGTCGATAAACATACTACTCAGTGACTCGCTTTCACTAATGCGGCGCACGCTCTCAGCCAGCATGGTTGCGACACTAAGTTGGCGAATGCGATCACAGGTTGCCGCTTCTGCCCTTAAAGGAATCGTGTCGGTCACCACAAGTTCGTCTAATTCGGAATTCTCTATGTTCTTAATCGCATTCCCGGACAATACGGGGTGTGTACAGTAAGCAACCACCTTACTGGCACCGTGTTTTTTCAGTGCCCCCGCCGCATTACACAGGGTTCCTGCGGTATCCACCAGGTCATCAATAATCACACATTCACGACCGTCTACATCACCAATAATATTCATCACCTCGGATTCATTAGGGTTCGGACGTCTTTTATCGATAATGGCCAAATCTGTATCATCCAGGCGTTTTGCCAGGGCACGTGCGCGAACCACACCGCCGACATCAGGAGAGACAACCATCAAGTTCGCATATTTATGTTTCCAGACATCGCCAAGCAGTACGGGCGATGCGTAAACATTATCAAGCGGCATATCAAAAAAGCCCTGGATCTGATCGGCATGCAAATCAACAGTGAGTACACGATCAACCTTGACTGAGGCGATCATATTGGCAACAACCTTTGCTGTTATCGGGACACGGGCAGAACGGCTTCTGCGGTCTTGCCGCGCATAGCCCATATAAGGGATCACTGCTGTAATGCGTGCTGCGGATGCACGATGCATGGCATCGGCCATGACCATTAATTCCATCAGGTTGTCATTGGTTGGTGCACAAACTGACTGTATGATATAAATATCCCTGCCGCGGACGTTCTCCCCAATCTCAACCATCACCTCGCCATCACTAAAGCGTCCAACATTTATTTTGCCGAGTGGCAAACTCAGATGTGTAGCAATATCTACTGCTAACTTGGGACAGGCATTACCTGCAAACACCATTACATTTGATAAAGGCATAACAACCTCAGTAGTGGTTAATAAAAATGGCTGGGGCGCCAGGATTCGAACCTGGGAATGCTGGGATCAAAACCCAGTGCCTTAACCGCTTGGCCACGCCCCAAAAACTGCTTTACCGTTCACACTTCTCTAATGAACGGTTATTTTTCTAATGTTTTTCCTGCACCATGTTTTCTTGTTGCAGGCGAATTTGTAAAGGTGAATTATTCAGGCCTTTCACCACAAATCCCTCCCAGCCTTGAGGCAATTTCTCATAAACGGATTCTGCCTGTTGCTGCTTATCAAATCCAGCAAAAATACAGGATCCTGTTCCGGTCATTCTGGCGACTGCAAATTGGCCTAGCCAATCGAGTGCCTCTGCCACTTGTGGGTATAAATTTCTCACCACAGATTCACAATCATTGTGACCGCCATCCTCCAGGAAGTCGCGTATTCTGATAGCAGGTGTATTACGTGTCAAATCGGATGAATTAAATACTTCCTCCGTCGAAACGCTACAATCTGGTCGCAAAACGAGATACCAGGGTTCCTCAGGTTCAATGGCTGTTAATTGCTCACCAACGCCCTCTGCCCATGCCGCTTTACCACGTACAAAAACGGGCACATCTGCACCCAGTTGTAATCCGATTTCTGCCAGTTGATCGACAGAGAGTTCAAGCCCCCAAAGATGATTCAGGGCCACCAGCGTTGTTGCCGCATCAGAACTGCCTCCACCCAGACCCCCGCCTACAGGCAATCTTTTTTGCAGAATAATATCTGCACCTAAACGACAAGCTGATGCCTGCTGCAGGGCTTTCGCTGCACGGATAATCAAATCATCTGCTTCGGCAACACCTTGCCAGTCAGATTGACGGGTAATCACAGCATCGTCTCTTAGATTGAAATCCAGTAAATCACTAAAATCTATAAATTGAAAAACGGTCTGTAGCAGATGATAACCATCCTGCCGTTGCCCTGTGATATGAAGTATTAAATTGAGTTTTGCAGGAGCAGGCCAATGACGGCTGGTCATGGATTTGTGTCCCAGGTCTGTATGATTAACTTTAATTTGACGTGATCATTATGCATAAAGATCTTGGCTGGCAGGTCAAGGCCATCCACATCCATATAGCGCTTGATGCTAATGCTCCAGTCTGCCTGCTGCATTTCTGTAATCCGGCCCAGATCATCGACCTGCTGATTTGTCATGTTAACTCCGGGCTCTTGCAAACCACGCACCCAGTAGCTGAAACCGCTTACGGGAACATGCCAACCAACGGTTTGCTGCAATATAGTCTCGGCATTATCTGCGTGTAGTATTTTATTTTTTGCAGTTAACAGATACACACCATCTTCTTCGCCTCCTCTCAGGGCAAAAGTCCCCTGCCCTAATGGCGCAATAAAACTCATCAGGTAAGCCTCTTTGTCCTGCGACCAGTGAAATGTCACCGTGCCACTTTCCTTCTCACTGGTAATAGAAAGTCGGCCATTTAATTTCCAACTCTGGAGTTGTTCCCGTTGATATTGCAGATCGAGATCGATGCCCCTGTCAGGACGCACAGGAGCCTCAGAACAGGCAACAAGGAATGCCAGTAAGATTAAAAGACAGGTATTCTTCACGGATTGAGGCGATTAATTACATTACGTAATCTGTCATCATCAGGGGCTTCCTTCAAGGCAGTGTCCCATACCTCCTGTGCAGTTTTCTTGTCACCCTTGACCCAGAGCACTTCTCCCAGATGTGCTGCGATTTCAGGATCGTTCCTCTCGGCAAGTGCCTTTTTGAGGAATACTATAGCTTCATCCAGACGACCTTGCCGGTATAAGACCCAGCCCATACTATCGAGGACATAATAATCGTTCGGACTAATCTCCAGGGCGCGTTTGATAAATTCATAGGCTTCATCATAACGATCAGTCCTGTCCGCAAGTGTATAACCCAGGGCATTTAAAGCCTGTGAATTTTTTGCATCTATTTCAAGAATTGCCCGAAGATCCCTCTCCAGTATGTCCAGACGATCCATCTTTTCTGCCAGCATAGCTCTCGAATAAAGCAAGTCTGCATCAATCTTGTCTTTCAAGGCATTATCATAGACGGCCATCGCTTCCTCATAGAGTTTGATTTCGGCCAACATCTCCGCCTCAGCCTGTATCAAGATATTTTTTTCCTGATTATTTTGTGTACGAATGTTTTGCAGATGCGTCCGTGCCTCTTCAATTTTTCCCTGCTTGCCTAACAACATGCCTATGCGCATTTGTGCATCAAAATAATTATTGCCACTGGAGACACCTCGATACCAGTCGCCGGCTTTTTTCAAATCATCCTGTTCTTCAGCAATTCTGCCTAAATAATAACTTGCGTCATCGACGTGACCTTTTGTCTCTGAAAGACGGGTAAAATATTTTTCAGCATCATCCAGCTTGTTCGCCTGTAGATTTAACAGTCCCAATGAAAACAACACATCTGGATCGGTGGGTTCTTGTACAGCAAGTATTTCAAACTGATGCCTGGCTTCATCGAAACGTTTAAGATCAGACAGGATACGTGCGTAGAAAATGCGTAGATTAAAATTATCCTCGTCTTTCTTTAATACACCTTGCAACCACACCAGGGCCTCAGCTTCCTGGCCCAGTTGATTTAATACTGCCACATAGGTCATTGCAGCATTCTCGTTTTCCGGTGTTAACACCAATACTTGCTCGAGGACTTCACGCGCCCTGGGCAATTCACCAAGCCGGGTCAATACTTGCGCATAAGCAAACAATACTTCAGGGTCATTTTGATGACCTGCCATTAACTCTTCCAGTATCGCCTTCACCTGAATCTTGTCTTTTTCTCTGCCAAGGAGATTAGCAACCATCCACAGTTGCTGACTCAGGCTGGTCTCGTGCTCGTTTGAGCTGAGAATAATCTCGAGATGTTCCAGTGCCTTTGCCGTATTGCCCTCTCTTACCGCCATCACAGCCAGTACCTGATGGGCATCTGAGTTTCCAGGATCTACTTCCGCCCACAGATGAGCGGCTTCTCTTGCCGCAGCATCATCACGTGCATAAACAGCAATCCGCGTAGCTCTACTGGCAAGCAGTGGGTCGCGAGTTGTTCGCGCCAGATCCAGGTAATTTTCAACCGAGATATCGAGCTGATTTCTCTGTCCGGCAATCTCCGCCACCAGTAGCTTAAAAAGGATATCTTCGGTTAATTCGATCTTGGGGCGTTTCGCCTCAGATTCCTCTGCTAATGCTTCCGCCTCTTCCTGCTCATCTTTCTGTGTCTGCGCAGCCTGGTCTGTAGCATCTGTCGTTTCCACAGACTGATCCCCGGTTTGATCCGTGGATTGAGTCGGAGCCATGGTACAGGCACTGGTTAACAGCGCCGCAATGGCGATTAACCACGCAAACCCGGTCTTTACTTTGATGTAACTGTTTTTCATATATAAGCTGTGCTGTTTAACCTTGAAATGTAGATATATTAAGTAGATATATAACAAGAGACCTTAAATTGTAAGCAAATGTTCCGCTCATTCGCCCACACAAACCATAAATTCTCACCGTATTATTGCCATTATGCCCTTATTTTCGAGACTGGCAAATGGATACAAGAACCTCGATCATCCTGTATTACAGGCCTTTTGCCCTTGTTTTCCGCAACCTCATCACTCAGAATTAGCGCGTTCTATGTTATTTAATTAAATTATGACTATCCTGGCTTTCGGCATAAATCACGCAACCGCTCCGGTTGATCTTAGAGAAAAGGTCATCTTCGGCAGCGATGTCGTGCCCGAGGCATTGGGAGAACTCACTCATCAGCAGGGAGTGAATGAAGCCGCAATACTGTCAACCTGTAACCGCACTGAAATCTATTGCAGTCTGGAAGAGGCAAAAAATGAAGGACCTATCAACTGGCTGTCTGACTATCATGGCCTGAAACGGGATCAATTGGCTCCTTTTATCTACAGACATCCTGACGCCCAGGCCGTCAAACACATGCTTCGCGTCGCCAGCGGCCTTGACTCCATGGTGCTTGGCGAGCCACAGGTTCTGGGCCAGTTAAAATCTGCCTATCAAGCCGGACTCAAGGCAGGCAGTATTGGCAAGCTACTGGGACGACTTTTCCAGCACTCATTCAAGGTAGCCAAGGAAATAAGAACGACGACTACCATAGGCAGTCACCCTGTCTCTATTGCATTTGCTGCAGTCAGACTGGCACAACAAATTTTTGGCGATCTCTCCGGACAAACTGCATTATTAATCGGCGCAGGAGACACTATTGAGCTAACAGCAAGACATCTTCACGAAAACGGGCTTTCGCGCATGATTATTGCCAATCGAACCTTTGAACGTTCACAACATCTGGCCAGCGAATATTCAGCTTATGCCATCACGCTGGGAGACATCCCACAGCATCTGGCAGAAGCCGACATTATTATTTCATCAACTGCCAGCCAGTTACCTATTCTCGGTAAAGGTGCTTTTGAAAGTGCCATTAAGGCACGTAAACACAGACCAATGTTTGTTGTTGATATCGCAGTCCCTCGCGATATTGAGCCGGAGGCAGGTGATCTGGATGATGTCTATCTATATACCGTAGATGATCTGAAAAATGTCATTAAAGATAATATGCGCAGTCGTGAAAAAGCGGCGCAGCAGGCAGAAGAAATTATTGATACGCAGGTAACACATTTTATGGACTGGTTAGGTTCGCTGGATGCGGTTTCGACCATCCGCGCAATACGCGATCAGGCACAGTCCATTCAGGAAGAAGTATTGATGCAGGCACAAAAAGAACTGCAGAAAGGCGCGGATCCGGAAAAAGTATTGCAGAATGTCACCCGAACCTTGACCAACAAGTTAATCCATTCTCCAAGTAGCCAGTTACGTGCTGCCGGGGCAGAGGGAAGAAACGAACTACTCTCGGCTGCCTATGAACTGTTTGACCTGAATACAGATCACTCCACGCAAGATCCGAAAAAATAGCCTGGCCAGGCTATTCATTTTCACCCTTTAATTTAATCTTTATTAATTTTTATTGTATTAACTATTAACACTAACTCATATGAAAGAAAGTCTACTTAACAAACTGGATAATCTAAGCGAGCGTTTGCAGGAACTGGAAGCGCTGCTGTCTGATCCTGACGTTATCAATGATCAAAATAAATTTCGTGAGTATGCAAAAGAGCATGCCGATATAAAACCCGTGGTCGCGAGTTTTGAGAATTACACCGGCACACTGGAAAGCATCGCCTCGGCAAAGGAAATGATGAATGATACTGATAAGGAGATCCGTGAACTTGCGCATGAAGAATTAAAAATTGCGGAAGAAGAAAATGAATCACTGAAAAATGAATTACAAATACTGTTGCTACCCAAAGATCCTGCAGATGACAGCAATATATTCCTTGAGATTCGTGCAGGTACCGGCGGTGAAGAAGCTGCCTTGTTTTCGGCAACATTACTGAAGATGTATACCCGCTATGCTGAACTGCGCGGCTGGCAAGTTGAAATCATGAGCCAGACATTAAGTGATCTCAGCGGCTATAGAGAAGTCATCTTGCGTATCGTTGGTGAAGGTGCTTATTCGAGACTTAAATTTGAATCTGGTGCGCATCGTGTACAGCGTGTCCCGGAAACAGAATCACAGGGACGAATACATACATCTGCATGTACCGTTGCCGTCTTGCCAGAAATTGCTGATGTTGGCGAAACCGAAATTAATATGGGTGATTTACGGATTGATACTTACCGTGCCTCCGGTGCTGGTGGACAGCATGTGAATAAAACTGATTCTGCTGTCCGACTAACACATATACCTACCGGGGTTGTTGTTGAATGTCAGGATGAACGTTCCCAACACAAGAACAAGGCGCGTGCCTTATCATTATTACAGGCTCGGCTTACCGAAGCGGCGAGAGAAAAACAAACATCAGAGCAGGCGGAAAGCCGCAGGAACCTGGTCGGCAGTGGTGATCGTTCAGAAAGAATTCGCACTTATAATTTCCCCCAGGGACGTGTGACCGATCACCGTATCAACCTCACTTTATATAAGCTTGATGAATTCATTGAAGGTGATATTGATATGGTAATTGATCCGCTTATCAGTGAATACCAGGCCCGCACTATCCGATTTCATGAGAAAATACTGTGCATCGATACCCACCTCGGCTTTATCCATCAGCGCAAGCCGCGCACCAAAAGCATCTTTACCCTCGATAAGTGGATAAAACCCATTTTCCTTAAGCTGGTCATCGCGCCATACAGCACTCTCTTTAGCCAGATACGTATCTCCTGTATCGGTAAGCGCGACCGTGGGTACCCTGGGATAGTCCAGAGGCACGCTTGCGCAGCCGGCCATCATCACAAGGACAAGCAGCATCACGCTTGATCGAACGAAATTATATTCAGGTATTTCTTTTATAAAGTGCATTTAGTCTTCCAATAAATTCAGGCCGCGGGTTTAAGCTGAACTTTACTCAATTCAAATAATACGGCTATATTAGTGCGTATTCTAGCAGTGACGCTACGACCGATTTGTAAATGATGGCGTTATCTA
>JAIVVP010000067.1:0-7657 GCA_049189775.1 Gemmatimonadota bacterium
CACGACTGACAATATCAAGGTAGGGCAGGCCCGGTTTTACCATGACGATGTCGGCACCTTCATTTACATCAAGATCAACTTCACGTAATGCTTCATCGCTGTTTGCAGGATCCATCTGGTAGGTTTTTTTATCGCCACTGCCAAGATTTGCCGAGGAACCGACGGCCTCTCTGAAAGGGCCATAAAATGCGGAGGCATATTTTGCAGAGTAGGCGAGAATACGTGTATTGGTATGGCCAGATTTTTCCAGGGCAGCACGAATTGCAGCAACCCGTCCATCCATCATGTCTGAAGGTGCAACGATATCGGCCCCGGCATCTGCATGCGATACCGCCTGCTTGACCAATGCTTCAACAGTTTCATCATTCATGACATAACCTTGTTCATTGATCAGGCCATCCTGCCCATGGGTGGTGAATGGATCCAGGGCAACATCTGTAATAACACCAAGTTCAGGAAATTTTTCTTTCAGTGCCTTAACGGCTGTCTGTGCCAGGCCATCAGGGTTCCAGGCCTCTGCTGCATCCTCGGATTTTTTATCAGCTGCGATGACAGGAAATAGTGCAATCGCAGGGATTCCCAGTTTTACCAGTTGTTCTGCCTCTTGCAATAATTCATCAATACTCACACGTTCAATGCCAGGCATGGATTCAATTGATTCGCGTGTTGCTTCGCCCTCTATGATGAACATGGGATAAATCAGGTCATCAACATGTAAGTGGTTTTCTCGCATCAAACGGCGCGTGGAGTCATCACGTCGCATGCGACGCGGTCTGGTGGCCGGATAGGCTGTAGTGTTCTTATATCCCACGTGTTATTCCTGTCTGGATTGTTAATGCCATGATTTTATCCTATTTCCAAGTAGTTTGGGTATCAGTGTGCGGGTACCCTTTGTGAACCTCGACGTTGGGCAGAGGTCAATGTATTACTCTAGTATATGTCTTTTTATAATTTGGTTAGGATGGGTCGTGGAACAACTATTACAAAATAACGAAGCACTATTTCGCCTGGGTGCGTTTGCGACAGTTCTGGCTCTGATGCTTATATGGGAGGCATTAACACCAAGACGGACGCCCTTACTGGGTTGGAACAGGCGTCTGAATAACCTGGCATTGGTGGGTCTTGATGTGCTGCTGGTTCGTTTTTTAATACCCATTGCCACGGTTGCTGTGGCCGAAATCTCGGCAACTCAAGCTTGGGGATTATTCAATATTATCGATGCAGGGTTTTGGCCGTCGTTTGTATTGTCTTTCTTACTCATGGATCTGGTGATCTACGGTCAGCATGTCATCACGCATAAAATTCCCCTGTTGTGGCGTATACACAGAGTGCACCACACCGATCTGGACTTTGATGTGACCACGGCCTTACGTTTTCATCCCTTCGAAATTATCCTGTCAATGTTTATAAAGTTCTTCTTTATTGCCTTGTTCGGTGCCCCGGTTGCTGCGGTAATAGTCTTTGAAATCATATTAAATATTTCGTCCATGTTTAATCATAGTAATATACGGATCCCGGCCAGCATTGATCGCTTGCTACGCTATTTTATCGTCACCCCGGATATGCATCGTGTGCATCATTCGGTCATCAAGGTAGAGACGAATAGCAATTATGGATTTAATATCCCGTGGTGGGATTATATTTTTCGCACCTATCGACCACAGCCGAAAGATGGCCATATAAAAATGAAGATAGGTCTGAACGAATTTCAGGGAGACAAGGTTATTTTTTTACACTGGTTACTGTTACAACCATTTGTTTCGGGAAAGAAGGAAATTAGAGAAGAAATATTTTCGGAAGAGAAATAGATTGATATTTTAATGTTATTTAAATGAGGTTTGTATTATGAGTGTGAAGTCAGCTGTACTTGAACGGTATTCAGAAGGCGCCAATGAGCGACAGGAAAGTTTATGTTGCCCGGTTGATTATGATGCTTCGCTGTTAAAGCTTTTGCCACAGGAGATCATTGATAAGGATTATGGTTGTGGTGATCCTTCGCGTTATGTTCAGGAAGGAGACATTGTTCTGGATCTGGGCAGTGGCAGCGGCAAGATATGTTACATGGCCGCACAGTTGGTTGGCGACAAAGGTAAGGTCATTGGTATTGATATGAATGATGATATGCTGGGGTTGGCACGCAAATATCAGGGAGAGATGGCAGAAAAACTGGGCGGTGACCGTGTTGAATTTCGTAAAGGCCACATACAGGATCTGGCACTGGACCTGACAGCGATGGATGCATGGCTGGCTGATAATCCGGTCACAGATGTGGATGGTGCACATCAACTGGAAGTCTGGCAAACAGCACAACGTAATGACCAACCTATGGTCGCAGATAATTCGGTTGACCTGATCATTTCAAACTGTGTTCTGAATCTGGTCGGTGATCATCAAAAAGAACAGTTGGCCAGTGAAATATTTCGTGTGCTGAAACCTGGTGGCCGCATCGCCATCTCGGACATCGTCAGTGATGAGGCCATACCCGAACACCTGAAAGCAGATGATGAGTTGTGGAGTGGTTGTATCTCAGGGGCCTTCGGAGAAGAGGAGATGCTGAATGCATTTCATGATGTGGGATTTCTTTCTGTGGCCCTGGATAAATGGGATGCCGAACCATGGCAGGTGGTAGAAGGCATAGAGTTCAGATCAGTCACGGTAACGGCTGTTAAAGCCAGTGATGAAGAATGCCTGGATAAAGGGCAGGCAGTGATCTACAGAGGTCCATTTGAGACGGTCTTTGATGATGAAGGACATGAGTTTCCACGAGGTGCCAGAATGGCTGTTTGTGAACGTACCTTTCGCTATTTGACTGAAGGGCCACACAAGAATGATTTTATTGGCATTACGCCAGCAAAAGCGCAGGATGCTGTTACATGGTGTGCACCGGCAGGTACAAAACGACCAGCGAGTGAAACAAAAGGTGGTGTGCACAAACAAGGATCAACTGAGTCCGGTTGTTGCTAATATTACCAGGCAAGCGCAGGAAAAAATAATGACGGCAAAAATAATAGACGGTAAAGAGATTTCAAAGGCAGTCCGTGAAGAATGGCGGCATCGTGCTGATAAATTAAAAGACAAAGGTATCTTGCCAGGTCTTGCTGTGATTATTGTCGGTGACAATCCGGCATCACGTGTTTATGTACGAAACAAGATCAAGGCCTGTCATGAAGTGGGCCTGCATTCTGAGTCTCACGATATGCCGGAAGATGTCTCTGAGGAAATGCTTCTGAAGCAAATTGAAGAACTGAATCATAACGACAAGATTCACGGTATCCTGGTGCAACTTCCCTTGCCCGCGCACATCGATGACGTCAAAGTGCTGGAGGCGATTTCTCCCGACAAGGATGTTGACGGTTTTCATTACTATAATCTCGGTGCACTGTTCACAGGAAATATGAAATTCCCACCCTGTACACCTTATGGTGTGATGTGCATGCTGGATCACATGAATATTCCACTGGAAGGCAAAGAAGCCGTGGTTGTTGGCAGGAGCAATATCGTTGGCAAACCTATGGCCCTGTTGTTGCTCGAAAAAAATGCCACGGTGACAATATGTACCTCAAGAACGCAAGATCTGAAAAGTCATACATCAAGGGCAGATATCCTGGTGGTCGCCACAGGTCGCCCGGAAATGATCACAGGCGACATGATCAAGCAAGGAGCAACTGTGATCGATGTCGGTATCAATCGTCTTGATGATGGTCGTCTGGTTGGTGATGTTGAATTTGCGAGTGCCAGCGAAAAGGCGGGCTATATCACGCCGGTACCTGGCGGTGTCGGCCCCATGACTATAGCTGTCCTGGTTGGAAATACAGTATTGTCTGCAGAAAAATTCTCAGGTTTATAGATTTAAATCCCGGGCTTAAGTTCTAAATTCATATCTGGCCCAAAGCATAGCGGTCAATAATATCAACGCACCTGCCTGATGTGCCGCTGCCAGAGGCACAGGTACAACTAACAATAGTGTCGAGATGCCCAGAGTGACCTGCAGGATGACCGCAGCCAACAGGCAATGTAAAACTATTCGAGTGCGGCCAGGTAGATCCTGCTTCAAGGTCTTGAACCAGAAACCAACAACAGAAATAAAGATTAACATCGTTAATACGCGATGTGTGAATTGAATAGTCACAACATTCTCGAAAAAATTCCTGATTATATTTTCAACGAAACTCTTGATACCGGGATCAAAGACGAATAAATCTTTTGGCAGGAATGTGTCGCCCATTAAAGGGAAAGTATTATAAATAAAACCTGCATCGGTTCCGGCCACAAAACCACCTGACATAATGGCAATCACAAGTAATAAAGTCAGTGCCGACAGAAAGCCTCTATAAGCATGTAGAGATTGTTGTTTGAAGGCATGTGGTTTTGGAAATAATAATCCCAGTGCAGTCCAGAGTATCCAGCCATATAGAAAAAAGGCGAAGATCAAATGTGCGGTTAAACGATATTGACTTACATCTGGTCGATCAGACAAACCACTCTTGACCATGAACCAGCCCAGGACCCCCTGTAGGCCACCGAGGATAAACATAGTTATTAATTTCGGTATCAGTTTCCTGTCCAGTTTTTTTCTTAATAAAAAAAACATGAACGGCACGAAGAAAACAATGCCGATACTACGACCCCAGAGACGATGTATGAATTCCAGCCAGAAGATAGACTTAAATCCAGCCAGATCCATATCCGGATTTTTAATCTTGAATTCCGGGTATTGCTGATATTTTTCAAAGGTATCTTGCCAGACCAATTCGGTCATCGGTGGTAGAAAACCGGTAGCGGGCTTCCATTCAACCATAGACAGACCGGAGTGAGTCAGACGTGTGACACCACCCAGCACCACCATGACAAAGATCATGAATGCACAGATAAATAGCCAGATGGCGACGGCATGTGAACCAGTATTGGCAGCTGATATAGCAGGATTATTTTGCGGCGTCATTGAGGATTATCAGGTGTTAGTGAATCGTCTAGAGTCTGGTCTTGTTATTTTTTTTCGAAGGCGGAATTATACCCGGGATACTACCGATTCATAGTCATGAAAACAGGCAAGTTTTATGCCCGGATTTATGAAATCCAGTACTGGCAAGCTTATGCAATATTTGTCTAAAAATAGCTGAGAAAATCAGTATTATTTCGAATTTGAAAATGCTATAAATTGAACCTGAGTTGTGGACGCAAAAGCTAAGGGAAAAGCCTTTTTTCGGGCATTCAGAGCGTAATTTCTCTTTATTAAACAAGCACTTCTAAACTAATTTTAAGTATTTAAATTTAAGTTGTTGCTTTGTTTCCAAAACCACTATATATTGTGTTTCAGTCAGGTAGCAAACCACTACATGTTGTGTATTTTGCTGCGACGCAAAATGTTAAAAATCATAAGAAATATTTACCCTAAATGGCAACACAGGGGTAATTTGGGATATTTAAAGGGGAAGAATTATTGATGAATACAGTATCAGCTGAAATCGTCCAAACTACTGCTGCTGAAGTACCTTTTCAAGCTGCCTCCAAGGATATTTGGGAGAAGAAATATCGTCTGGTAACCAAGGATGGTGCGCCTGTCGATAAAGACATGGATGCCACCTATATGCGTGTCGCAAGAGCACTCGCAGATGTCGAAGAAACCGAAGAAAAACGAGAGGCCTGGTATGAGGAATTTGTCTGGGCATTACGCCGCGGTGTGATCCCTGCCGGCCGTATTATTTCCAATGCCGGTGCCACCAAATACAAGCCAGCAACATCGACAATCAACTGTACTGTCTCAGGTGTGGTTGAAGACTCCATGGACGACATCCTGGGCAAGACTCATGAGGCGGGTCTGACATTAAAGGCCGGTTGCGGGATTGGTTATGAGTTTTCAACATTGCGTCCTAAAGGCGGTTATGTTTCCGGTGCCGGTGCCTATACTTCTGGTCCACTGTCCTTCATGGATATCTTTGACAAGATGTGTTTCACCGTTTCCTCTGCGGGTGGTCGTCGGGGTGCACAGATGGCAACCTTCGATGTCGGTCATCCTGATGTTATGGAATTTATTCGTGCCAAACGTGAAAATGGTCGTCTGCGTCAATTTAATCTTTCCCTGTTGATTACCGATGAATTTATGGCTGCCGTCAAAAATGATGGTGAATGGAAACTGGCATTCCCTGTCAATGAAAGGGAAAGTAAAACAATCGATCTGAAAGATCCTGAGCAGGTTATCTGGCGTGAATGGCCAAGTCACAAAGGCTATATAGTTAATGATGAAGGCCTGGTGGCCTGTAAGGTTTATAAGACTATTCGGGCCCAACGTTTATGGGATGTCATCATGTCATCTACCTATGACTACGCCGAGCCGGGCTTTATCCTCATCGATAAAGTTAATGAAATGAATAACAACTGGTTCTGCGAAGATATCCGTGCAACCAATCCTTGTGGCGAACAACCTTTGCCACCTTATGGTTCCTGTTTACTCGGTTCGGTAAATCTCACGCGTTTCGTGATTGAACCTTTTACCGAACGCGCCCGCTTTGACTGGAAAGAATTTCGCAAGGCAGTCAAGATCTTTACTCGCATGCTGGATAACGTCGTTGAGATTAATGGTCTGCCTCTGGATGGTCAGCGTGATGAAATCGTGCGTAAGCGTCGCCATGGTATGGGCTTCCTTGGATTGGGTTCAACCCTGACCCTGTTAAAGGTGAAATACGGCAGCAAGGAATCCGTTAGCTTCACAGAAAGAGTCAGTCGTGAACTCGCGATTGCTGGTTGGGAAGAAGCCCTGAACCTGGCCAGGGAAAAAGGTGCTGCACCGATTATGGATGAAGAATTTACCGTCACTGGCGAAATGTTACGCATCCGTCCTGCAATGAAAGATGATGGAATCAAGGTTGGGGATATAGTCAAAGGCAAGGTTCTACATGCGAAATACAGTAAATATATGCAGCGTATTGCTGAGGTAGCACCAGAGCTGGTAAAGGAACTGGAGGAAGTAGGTGCTCGCTTCACACATCACAATTCTATTGCGCCGACAGGCACAATCTCGCTGTCATTGGCGAACAATGCCAGTAATGGGATTGAGCCCAGCTTCGCACATCATTATTCACGTAACGTTATTCGTGAAGGTAGAAAGACCAAGGAAAAGGTCGACGTTTACTCTTTTGAGCTTCTGGCCTATCGCGAATTTGTGAATGAGAATGCCATGCCATTTTCAGAAGACGAGGAAAATGCCCTGCCGGATTACTTTATCGCGGCGGACAATGTGACGCCGACGCAGCATGTGGATATCCAGGCTGCTTCGCAGATATGGATCGATTCCTCTATTTCAAAAACAGCGAATATACCGACAGATTTCGCCTTCGATGAATTCAAGGATATCTATGAATATGCCTACGACGAAGGATTAAAGGGTTGTACGACTTTCAGATTTAATCCAGAGGCCTTCCAGGGCGTGTTGGTGAAAGAAGATGATCTGGAAAATACGATATATAAATTTGAACTTGAGAATGGTGAAATAATAGAACTGAAAGGTAATGAAGAAGTAGATTACGACGGCGAAATACATACCGCCGCGAATCTCTTCGATGCACTCAAGGAGGGCTACTACGGCAAATTCTAGGATAAGGATTGCCAGCGGAGAAAAATATTATGGTTACGAAAATTACAAAAGATATTGTTGGTTTTG
>JAIVVP010000068.1:0-7654 GCA_049189775.1 Gemmatimonadota bacterium
GAAACATGCTCTAAATAGAAACACTGCTAACAAATCGTTCAAGTGCGACCTCCGCTTCGCTGCGGCCACTTAACTCGAACGTTAGGCGTCAATATTTCCTTCTTATCTTTGAAAATCGGTCGACTTCTGTTAGCGTCTCCTTTTACAGCAATAATAAGCGGAGGTTGTAATGTCTCATATTGATATTTACGGCCGGACACACGAACTTGACCCCAATGTGCTCAATGTAATTGCTACGCGTTTGGAGTCAAGGCGAAGTAGTCAGCGCTATATGTCCATGCTGTATGAGTACTTAGATCATTTAGATTTTTCTAACCATCCAGAGATCCTGTTTCTTGGCTGTGGCACGGGTGTCGAGGTACGTGAGTTACTTGCACGGCCAAATTTCAACGGAAATATCACGGCACTGGATATCAGCCAGGCACTAGTTGACCGAGGCCAATCGGCATTTTCTGAGGAAGGTATCGGTGCTAACGTCCAATGGTTAGTAGGGGATGCTCAAGATACAAAGCTTCCAGACCAGAGCTTTAATTTGATTTTCGCGCACACATTGATAAGCCATGTCCCGAGTCCGGAAACTGTAGTTAATGAAATTGCTCGTTTGCTAAAACCGGGCGGTATAACCGTTATCTTCGATGGCGACTATGCGACACTGACATACGGCACGGATGATCCGGCTTATGGTAAAGAAATGGATGAGAAAATTATTCGAGGACTAATAGCGAATCCACGGGTAATGCGTTCCATGCCACGCATGTTTCGCCGAGCGGGTTTAGAGTTACAGAACTCGCTAGGCTGGGTTCTCACAGAAATAGGCAAAGCAGATTTTTTCCTCCCGTCACTAGACTCATTGTTAGCATTACTTCCTGCCGCAGGTGTAGCGACTACCGAAGAAGTCGAGAAATTTGTTGAAGATCAACGAAAGGCACACGAAGACGGTACGTTTTTCGGTGGATACAATTTTTATGCAATGATTGCTCAAAAAGGAGAGTGAAATATACCGAGGCCGGAAATTTACGGAATTTAAGCCCAACCAAATAGAGCCCAAGCTGACATTTTCGAAATGACGCCTAACAAGCGCATGCAGTCGGACCGATTCATTCGCTACGCGATTGAATCGGTCGTTGATGCGGAGCGTTATGTGCATTCGAACCTCAGGTAGACCATGAATAATCGTATAGAAATATTCTCAATAATATTGCTTTTTATTGTTTTATGTTTTCCCAGGATATCGATGGCTTGTAGCTGTGCTTATATGGGAAAGTTCATTGAATATACTTCAGGTGGCAATGGTGTGATTCACGCCAGGATAATAAGTTATGGTCCAGGGCTGACTCATGGAAACACACTCTATGAAAATATGGTCGTAGAAGTTATTGAAGTAATAAAAGGCAAATACACAGGCCAGAAATTAATTTTCCTTGGTGATCCTGGCCATTTATGTCGGGCATATGTAGATTCGCAAAAGTTTGAAATAGGCAGTGAGCATTTCATATCCATAGCCAGTGCAGAACCAATTCAAGCTCTTGGCGGCTGTGGTGAATCATCGGTGATTATCAAAGGAGACTTAATCGAGGGAATAGAAATTACAGATAGCGGTTACGAGCCTTACACATTAAAGGTTGATGATTTAGTTAAATTGTTAAAGTGAATCATAAAATTAAAATGAAATGGCTGATCATCACATTGTGGTTAGCTCTGATTTTTAAAGAAATTGCATGGTATGGAATTGGCCTGGAGTTCTGGCGACAATTGGAGTGGGGAGGGATCGTTTATTTTGGTCTGCCAATTACAGTAATAATATTAGGATTGCTTAACTTTATATTTGGTATTCCAGGATTGAGACATCCGGAGTCAAGAAAATTATCTGTAGTATCGGTATTGTCTGCCCTCATATGTTCATCACTTGGCATGATAGGATTGTGGGGAGTAGTACATGGTTGAAATATATATTCATTTTTAAACAATCGATCAAGGATGAGGCAGCACAAATCATCGCACCTTTACCTCGGCGTTAGAGGAGGGTTTAATCTATATTTTATTGCTAAATTACAATAGTAAAAGGGGACGTTCCTCATTTATGTACATATAATGACAATGGGTATATAAGATATAATCCTTGGGGGTAATTTCATTTAAATCTATATATGAAGGAGATAAAAATGGCAGAAGCAAAAGGTTTGAGTAAACCGGTAAAGTTAAAAAGTGAATTGGCAGAGTTTCTGGGAGCAGCAGAGCTTCCTCGGACGGAAATTACCAAAAAACTATGGGACTATATTAAAGCAAATAAACTTCAGACAAAAACTGAAAATGGCAGTCCAGAGAATGCAGGAAAATACATCGTGGCTGATGCTAAATTACTACCTATATTTAAAAACACAAATTCCAAAAGCAAATCAGGTAACCTCACTGATCTTAGAAATATGGAAGAAGGTCAGACGATCAATATGATGCAAATGGCGGCCGTTGTTGGTGCAAATATAGAATAAGCCAAATTCAAAATCAGCTTGAGGCTGAGTCTGAACGTGTAAAATCAAAGGGATTTCTGCCCAATTTAAACGTCAGATACAGATATAAGTTATAGAGTGATGTCATAAAAATAAAAAAGCCCGGGTAAACCGGGCTTTTTTGTTTTTACTAATGTAACTTCAGAATAAGCCGGTTATATTTCCATCATCATCAATATCGATGCGTTCTGCTGCAGGGACCTTGGGCAGGCCGGGCATGGTCATCATGTTGCCAGCGATGGCAACAACAAAACCAGCACCATTGGCCAAGCGTACTTCAGTGATGTGTACGTTGTGACCGGTGGGTGCACCAATTGCAGTTGGATCGGTTGAGAATGACATCTGTGTCTTCGCCATACAGACCGGGTATGAACCATATTCTTCATTCCAGTCAGCCAGTTGTTTTTTGACTTTTGCATCAGCAGAAATACTCGCTGCACCGTAGACCTTGGTGGAAATTTTCTCGATCTTTTCCCATAAAGAGTCGCTGTCTTCATAGGTGATTTGATGTGTGCCGGGATTATTGTCAACAATATCGGCAACTTCTTTTGCCAATTCTTCAGCACCCGCACCACCTTCTGCCCAATGTTTGGAAACCACGGCTTTGACACCGAGTGATTCACAGCGTTTCATCAACATATCGACCTCTGCATCGGTGTCCAGGGTGAAATGATTCAGACAGACAACGCATGGCAGTCCATAGACTTCCTGAATATTTTTAATATGACGTTCCATATTAACCATGCCTTTGTCCAGGGCTTCAAGATTCTCATTTGTCAGCTCATCTTTTGCCACACCGCCATGGAATTTCATGGCACGAATAGTGGCAACCAGAACAATTGCTGCCGGCTTGAGTCCCGCCATACGTGATTTAATGTTGATGAATTTCTCAGCACCCAAATCAGCGCCAAAGCCACCTTCGGTAATCACGTAATCGGCCAGTTTCAAACCAGTCTTGGTTGCCGTGACCGTATTACAACCATGTGCGATGTTGGCAAAAGGGCCACCATGAATAATGGCAATATTATTTTCCAGGGTTTGAACCAGGTTTGGATTAATCGCATCTTTCAACAGGGCTGCCATTGAGCCTTGTGCATTCAGGTCTCTTGCGTAAATAGCCGTCTTATTATCACGTTTATAACCAATGACAATACGTCCCAGGCGTTCTTTCAGGTCGGCACGATTGGTTGCCAGACACAAAATCGCCATGATTTCTGAAGCCACGACGATATCAAACCCGTCTTCACGTAAATAACCATTGGCTGGGCCACCCTGGCCGACAGTGATCTTACGTAGTGCGCGGTCATTCATATCAACAACACGTTTCCACTGGATACGTCGTGGGTCGATGCCCAGCTCATTACCATGGGTGATATGATTATCGATCATGGCGGATAACAGGGCATGGGCAACACCGATGGCATGGAAATCTCCGGTGAAATGAAGATTAATGTCTTCCATGGGAACAACCTGGGAATAACCACCACCTGCTGCTCCGCCTTTCATGCCGAAGCAGGGACCAAGTGAAGGTTCACGCAGGCACATAATGGCTTTTTTACCGATACGATTTAATGCATCGCCCAAACCTACTGTGGTTGTGGTTTTGCCTTCACCTGCGGGGGTTGGACTGACAGCCGTGACCAGGATGAGTTTGCCATCCTCTCTATCTTTCAGGCTTTCAATGTAATTCAGGGATAATTTTGCCTTGTAATGACCATAGGGCTCCAAATGTTCACTTTCGATGCCATACTGGTCTTTGGCTAAATCAACAATACGCTTCTTATTCGCTTTTTGTGCGATTTCTATATCTGACATGCCGGCTCTCCTTCAGATAGTTACCGGTTGAAAATTTTTATAAAACACAATAAGTTATAAAAACTTATGAAAATATTTATTATAATTTTTGGTGATTGGGCTCACCAATGAACCCCGTATTCTATCGGTTTATGACGAGATTCTCTAATTATCTTTTTTTGGAAAGACCGCTAAAATGACTGCGTCAACAAGCGGGCTATCTGAGCGACTGGAGAGATTAAGGTTACTGCTTGCGAGTAGCAGGGGACATTTCTTGTTGGCCATGCTCGGGCTGATCAGTGGTGTATTGGTTGGTGTGGTCATCATCCTGTTCAGATTACTGATTGAGGAAGTGCAATCTGGCATTCTCCCCGGGGGGAACACCGAGGACTACGAGTCATTGAGCTGGCAGGCTCGCATATTGCTAAGCTGCACCGGAGGAATTGTGCTCGGTCTGTTATTTCATTTCACCTCCCCATCAGCAAGGAGGGTTGGTGTTATCCATGTGCTGGAACGGCTCGGATATCATGAGGGTCATCTGCCTTTCAAGAATATGTTGCTGCAATTTGTTGGGGGCGCTATTGCGATTATTTCAGGGCATTCCGTTGGTAGAGAAGGTCCAAGCGTACATCTGGGTGCAGCAACAGCCAGTTTACTGGGACAGAAATTGCGGATGCCAAACAACAGCATTCGTGTGCTGGTTGCCTGTGGTGCAGCTGCGGCCATTGCTGCTTCATTTAACACCCCGCTGGCCGGTGTTATTTTTTCCATGGAAGTCATCATGATGGAATACACCATCACCGGTTTTACGCCGGTGATTCTTGCAGCCGTTAGTGCAACCACAGTGAATTGGGCTGTTTTTGGGAAAACGCCTGCCTTTGTCGTGCCTGCACTGGAACTGGGTTCATATTGGGAATTACCGTTGATTGTCATTATGGGGATCGTCATTGGCACCCTTGCAGCCATGTTCATTGCCGCATTAAAGTGGTTAAGCGTTAAAGTTAAAAATATTCCACTGGGGATAAAGCTGCCGCTCGCAGGCCTGGCAGTGGGTCTTTGTGCGTGCTTTACGCCAGAAATCATGGGGATTGGTTACGATACAGTGAACAATGCCCTGGCAGGTGAATTGGCAATACAGGTTCTATTATTGGTGCTGGCGGTAAAATTTATCGCGACCATAATCAGTATCGGTATGGGAGTACCCGCAGGACTGATTGGACCAACCTTATTTATTGGCGCAATCACAGGAAGTTTATTTGGACTCTTGTTTGCCTTGCTACCAGGGGGCATTCCCCAGCCTGGTCTTTATGCCATGCTGGGCATGGGTGCGATGATGGGTGCGACCCTGCAGGCACCACTGGCGGCATTGGTGGCCTTACTCGAGTTAACGGCGAATCAGAATATTATCTTCCCGGGGATGCTGGCGATTGTCAGTGCTAATCTGACCACGAGGGAGTTATTTGGATATGATTCAGTCTATATTTCACAGATGCGAGGGATTGGTCTCGACTATCGTGATGATCCGGTTGCCCAGTCATTGCGCCGTCTTGCTGTTACCTCGGTCATGAACTCCAGCTTTGCACTTGCACAGCCACAATTGACCCGGCAGCAGGCAGAGACAGTGATGGCAGAACATCCCGGCTGGTTGATTGTTAAATGCGACGAGGAAATGCTGTTAATGCCTGGTGCCGATCTGGCACGGTATCTGGAACAGACCCATGCAGAAAAATTAAAACAGGACGGGGATCCTGAGCTAAAAATTGATTTACAGGAATTGCCATCGAAAAGAAAACAATTGGCAGCTGTTTCCAGTCAGGCAACGCTGCAACAGGCACTCAAGATACTTGATGAATCAGATGCCGAGGCACTTTATGTCATCAAGCCAATAGGTAGCTCTGCAGACAAGATATTTGGTGTCGTGACACGCCAGATCATCGAGGAAGCGTACCGCTACAGGGCTTGAGAGCTTCCCTAGTCAGGCTCCGTCAGACTTCGTGTTGGCCGGCTTAACAGGGTAATAATACCTGCACAGATAATGAGCAATGCACCGAAAAGTGTAAGTATATCCGGTGTTTCAGACCAGAATATCCAGCCATAGATTGCAGCAAATATAATCGTGTTGTAGCTGTAGGGACTGACCCTGGCGGCAGGTGCAAGGCTGTAACCGTGCGTCAAGAGTAACTGCCCCAGTGTTGCTGCAAGTCCGGCAAATACCATGGCCAATAATGGTTTCAAGTCTGGTGTTTGCCAGTACCAGAACATGGGAATGGCTGAAATCAGGGTAGCCGTGATGCTGAAGTAAAAAACAATGCGGCGTGTTGGTTCTGTCTTTGATAAATCACGAATTGTAACCATCGCCATAGCAGCAAAGACAGCAGAAACCAGGCCGACCAATGCGGCAGCAGATAAAATCCCCATGCCTGGTTTCAGGATAAGGCAGATACCCGCGAAGCCGATAATAATAGCCAATATAAGTTTACGAGTGGCTTCTTCGCCTAGCCATAGCAGAGCAATAATCGCCGTGAAGATGGGTGAGCTGAAATTGAGTAACACGGCTTCCGCAAGCGGCAGATGGGCAATGGCGTAAAAGAAGCAATACATCGCGGCCAGGCCGGTGACGGAGCGGGTGATATGTCCCGACAGGCGATTAGTTTTTAGACCTTTAAAGCCATTGCGGTAGAGCCAGGGCAAGAGGAACAAAAGTCCAAAGCTATTTCTTAAGAACACCAATATCTCGCTTGGAAGCGAGGCTGAGGCATAGCGTACAGCCACCCCCATAGAGGCAAACATCAGCGCAGCCATTGTTATGGCGAGGGCTGCACGTGGCAGATTATATGATTCGCTAAAAGTCATTTATTCAGATGTAACCCCTCCGGGGAGGCTTCGCCTTGTGGATACACAAAGGGCAAACATTCTACATGATTGAGGCTCGATAGCAGGGCTGACACTGAAAATAAGCGGCTTCAAGATGGAGAAAGATCACCATATCTGGTAGCATCGTCCGCGAATTATGGAACGAAATACAAGCCTTATTGAACATGCCAACGGTTCACAACGCTTCAGGCGAATCGATAAGGACTCCTCCCCCCAACTAATGTCAATAATGGCCAGAATTTATCATGGGATGTAAAAAATCGAATGACTAAGTTCATTTTTGTTACTGGCGGCGTGGTTTCTTCATTGGGCAAGGGCATTGCCTCCGCATCATTAGGCGCCATTCTTGAGGCCCGTGGCTTAAAGGTGACCTTGCTAAAACTGGATCCTTATATCAATGTCGATCCGGGTACCATGAGTCCATTTCAACATGGTGAAGTGTATGTTACCGAAGATGGTGCGGAGACCGATCTCGATCT
>JAIVVP010000069.1:0-7492 GCA_049189775.1 Gemmatimonadota bacterium
AAACCAACCTGGGCGACATAGGGAGGTCGTAAGCGAGGCATGCCTTTTTTACCCTCAATAGATTCAATCATTGCTGATTCTTCACCGCAAATATAGGCACCCGCACCCCGTCGCAGGTGAATATTGGGCAACTCACAGGGTGGATCCTGTTTTAATGCAGCCAGTTCCTTTTCCAGGGCCTTGCGACATCCCGCATATTCATCTCTCAGGTAAATATAAATGTCCTCAGCCTCGATCGCCCAATGTGCAATGAGTGTCCCTTCAATGAATCGATGCGGGTCTCGTTCCAGGTAATAACGATCCTTGAATGTTCCCGGCTCGCCTTCATCAATGTTAATAGCAATTAATCTAGGTTTGCTTTGCTGGCTCAGAATGCGCCACTTTTGTCCTGTAGGAAAGCCTGCGCCACCCAGTCCGCGGAGTTTTGAATCCTCCAGCGTTTTGATAATGTCATCTCGTTCATGTTTGCCATTAACACAATCAATCAGTGTTTGATAACCACCTGAATCTTTGTAGCCAGCGTAATCAATGTATTCTGGTATGGCGGCATCAATATCATTTTTATTTACAGCATTTTCTACTTTAACCGGGGTGGCGTGTTCAATCGGGTTTGTGCCAACAACAGCAACAGGTGCTGCATCACATCGACCGACGCATGGCACCGCCTGAATACGAACATCATTTTTATGTTTGATTTTTAATGTTTCAATCAGATCTTTTGCACCAAACATTTCGCAAGTTAATGATTCACAAACACGAACAGTTAAAGGGGGAGGTGGTGTCCCTTCTGGCTTGATGACATCAAAGTGATGATAAAACGTTGCTGTTTCATAGACTTCGGCCATGGGTAATTCCATAACTATCGACAATGCCAGGATATGACGGTTGGAAATATGACCAAAGTGATCCTGAATTTTATGCAGATGTTCAATCAACATATCACGGGTGAGGGACTCATCACCGAGAAGCTTGCGGACATCAGCAACAGCCTTATGTGGAGTAGTACGTCCCTCGACGCGGCCTTTATTTCCACGTGTTCGTTTCATGGTTTATTTCTTTAGATTCAGTGTTTGTAAAATCAGGATCTCGCCCTTGCCATTGCGGGCAAGATCTCCTGAAAAGCGATGTACTTCCGGGTCAAAATTTTTGAATTTTGAAAATTCTTTACCCATCGCCACAAACTGTGTAAATAATAAACGCAGGAATTGCATCTTTAAATTACCATTGCTTTTGAAGGTTGCGACGATATGTTTGGGCTGCTTTGAAAGAATAATTGTTCCGCGCCTCATACCAGTACCAACATTCCTGCCTGCTTTGTCCAGTACTAGAATGGTGCCCGCATGCATGCGGCTGCCACAAAAATCACCGGCTTTACCATGTATGGTAATAATACCTCGCCTCATCCTGTCACCAACGCGATCACCGGCAGAGCCCTTGATATTAATGAATCCCTCAGTCATGCCGTATGCGTCACCAGGCTTTCCGGCACCAACATGGTGTTCCACATTACCGGTAATATCAATGCGGCCACCTGACATACCGTTACCTACCCAGGAACCTGCATTACCGTTTACTGTAATGTGACCGCCTTTCATATGCTGGCCAAGTAAGTCACCAACATTACCTTTTACTTCAACGGTGCCATGGCTTATTCCCTGGCCGACACAAACCAGCTTGTCACAACTGCGGTGTATCTGAATATTTTCGGAATCATTACCGGTAATAGAAAACAAGTCCGTTACAGGTACCTTCTTTTTTCCATAATTCAGTTTTAGATTTTTAATCTGAGTCTTGTTTTTTTCTGCAAGTTTGTCGGGTGTAAGTTCTGAAACATCCAGTGAAAATTGCGGTTTTATTTTCAGCGTGAAAGTTAATGGAGTCATTTCAGGATTTTCCTCAAATAAAAATGATGAGGTCCGAGATTGCCACCATAATTACCGGCACTGATGCGATATATCCCTTTTTTGGAGCCGTAAGAGCAGGCAGCAAGCACGCCTACACGCGTGGCTTCACTGATTGATGCTTCATCGATGCCATCAATAACAATTTCCATTACTGATCCAATTTCATCGCCCAGGTCCGATTTGACCTGGCCTTTTAATGTCGGGCAATAAGCTTCATTTGTAGATGCCGAAAGGAAGTCATATTTTGAACCGACCTTGGAGCCGGAGCCGACAATGCCACCGGGAAAGGCAGTAATCACGCCCGGGACTTTCTTGATCTCCTCGACAGCTGCCTCGCAGGCAGTCAGGACCTGACGGGATGTTTTACCCAGGACCAGAAAATTCCCGCCACCTATGGCATTGGTTACGCCAGTAGTATCTTCGCAAATAAATTCACCATGCATGACGGGGATACGCCAGAATCGGCGACCATTGATTTTTTTTGATATTTGATAACCATCGCCAAAGTAGCGCAGATGCTTGCCCATGGGTATTTGCACTTCGCTATCAAGACCCGAATAACAGGCGGACGTCGGGGCGGTCATGATGGATTGCCCAACGCGCATGGGGATCTGTTTCTCCAGATCCTTCATAGACATAGCGAAGATCATCAGCGAGATCCCAGGGCGTCCATCCGGTGTTTCTGATGGTTTCAGTTCACGTTCAATATCCGCCTCACAGCCACAGGCAATCACAGAAGAGGCAAATCCTCTTAATGCGTTAGCGGCACGATAGGCCCACTTCAGTGTCATCGCCGTGATGATGATGCGAGTCGCCTTCATGGGGAAGGCTTCCGCAAAGGTGTCGTCTATTGTTACGCCATTAATTTTCATGCTTTATTCTCATGTGCATGGTTGCACGATAATATGCCCATTGCCGTGCTCAACAATCTCGTCATTATCGATCTTGAAATTACCAAGTTTGACCGTCTGGTATTTGTCAAAATACCTTTTCAGTGAGCGTTCAATACTCTTGTCATATTCTGGCTTCAGGACATGTGTACCACCAGTGGTGACTTTCACAATCTTGCCATTTTTGGCCACCAATTCACCGTCTTTAAATACATAAAGTGGTTTTTCAAACATCTTTTCCCTGTTTTTAACATCATTGTATACAGTGATATCAGCAACTGAACCGGAGCCGAGATGTCCCCTGTTTTTCAGGCCCAGACTTCTTGCCGGTGCTGCCCTGGTCATGATGGCAATGTCGTAAAGTGAATATTCCCGATCAATACTACCGAGTACACTTGCAGCAGCGGCATCTTTATTAATGGTTGCCAGCATGTCATTACGGAAACTACGGTCCATCAACAGGCGGATCAGGTGCGGATAACTGGTAAAGGGTGCACCATTAGGATGATCTGTAGTTAAAAATATACGCCATGGATCATTCACCAGTAAAAAGAGCTCGAGGCCGATGGCCCATTGCAGTGCGTTGACGAAATTTTTATCTCTGTACTTGAAAGGTACGACACCACAACCGGCATCACATTCAATATCCATAAGTACCCATTTTTTCGGGTGGGCATGCCAGTGACCTGCATATTGACGCATGGTATCACCTGATGCAGTAACCGTTTGTCCAAACAGAACCTGACCCACATCGATCGAAATATTTGGGTTGGCATTGACTGCTTCTGCAATCTCGGCGGCACCGGAAGAAAACTGTCGATCTCCCTCGGTACCATAGCTATGAAATTGAGTATGGGTCAGATGCAAAGGCAAGCCTTCGACACCATTAATTGTGTCCAGTGTTGTTTGCACATTTCCTGGGACCCCGAGGTTACAGCCATGGACATGTAGAGGGTGGGGGACACCTAATTCATTGACCGCTCGAGCAAGGGATTTGATTATGTCTCTAGGTGTGGTGCCGTAATACTCGTTCTTTTCATCAAGGTCCAGTTTACGTTGGTTAAATTTGAATGCACTGATGCCACCGGGATTAACAACCTTGATTGCCAGTGCCTGGGTGGCATTGATAATCCAGCCAACATAATCGGCAATGGCTTCCTGGTCCTTTTTGGCTGCCAGCATACGCAGGAAGAAATCATCACTGCCGAGCATGGCATAGGCACCCTTGTCGACGATAGGGGTATCCGCCATTTCCATATGCGCCTGGCGTGCGTTTGCGGGTAGCATTGCCGGTTCAAAACATGCGGTATAACCCATTTCTACGTAGCGGTAGCCTGCAGTTAGCGTAGAAGGGGCCGCGTGACCACAGCCTGAGCGTGTTAATGGCGTACGGCTGACAAGATCCTGTCTGTGATCTTCAGGTAGCATCATACGGGCAATATTAACTTTGCCTCCGCCGATATGGGTATGCATATCAATAGCGCCCGCCATAATAACCTTGCCCTTAAGATCATAGGTTTTATCAATGTCGACAGCAGTAGCTGGCCTCCGTGTGATCTGACCATCACGGATATAAATATCTCTTTGTTCGCCGTTTATGCCATGTACAGGATCATAGACTGTGCCACCTGATAATTTGATTAACATAATATTTTTGTTACCTATACTAATTCAACAATTCGGCGCACTACTTCTTTAACGCTCGGGTTGTCTGATTCGCGTATTTGTCTTAATGGTAATGAAACAACACTGTCTGTGCGGATCATCTGTCCGCTATGATCAACACCCGGTGTGCTGACTGGAATGAAAACATCTGGTTTGAAATCCAGTTTCGTGTCGGGTGTTGCCAGAACAATTGTCGGGATCTTTGCGTGAGGCGGTTTTATCTCGGGATTAAAACTTGATATCCAGAGTAGGGCATCTGCTTCCTTGTTTTTGAGTACATTTGCCGTCGCATATTTTTGCAAGTCATGTTCTGGATAACCCTTGCTGAAATTAACGCGTAATGGGAAACCACTTTGCCAGGCACTGACATTATTGGCACTCATGCCGCCATCGTTACCGCCCAGGAAAAATCCGGCAAATCGGGTTTCTCTGTTCAAATATTTGGTTATTTCGCAAAAATTCTGGATGGTGAGTTCGGCATGTGGAAAATCCAGTTCACCAGGGGCCCATACGATGACACCATAACGTGCATTTTTCATTTGTTCGGCAAGCTTTTCCAGCTTCGCCATTTTGATACCCGCGATTTCATCCCTCTTTTGGGTTTTGTTTCCTCCGACCAGGGCATGCAAGACAGAAATAACTTCGCCTATTTCATCCTGCGGGCATTCAAGATAGGTTGGTTTCTTGCCTGAGGGAGATTTACCCCGGGATGTATCCAGATTTTCACCAAGGTAGACAATGTCGCGTTTTGCAGTGTCATAATTGAACATAGATTGTTCATTCCACACAACGCGTTCATAAAATCTGGGATAATTATTTGCATCGGTACCGGCAAAAATAATCAGGTCAGCACGATTTTTAATTTCTCCCATGGTCGTCATGACCCAGCCAAGATCTTGCAGTACAAGAAAATTGCGAGTCGCACCATCGTTAAACATATGGTCAATAATAGCGCCAGTTTTATCCGCCAGTTCCATTACAGAACGCATACCGCCGACATCTGTGGCCAGGCCTGCAATTAAAGGTTCAACTGATTTTTTAAAAATTCCGGCAGCCTGGTTGATAGCTTCATCCAGTGTTGCGGTTTTACCGTTGATAGCCGGTTTGCTTTGAGGTAAGGGTCGCTCGAAACGATCCACAGCGATATGACAGCCATTTTCCTTGACCTTGAGTTTACCGGACTGGTTTTGAATAACTAAATCATCACAATGGATACTACAAAACGGACATGGCACATCCTTCTGTACTTTTGCCAGGGATTGTTTTGTCTTCATTACGGTAAAATCACTCGTTTCAATTAACAGAATATAGGTAAAAGACCTAGTTACAGTTTATTATTAATTACTGCTTGTCCGGACGACATGAAATCGCATAAGAATGTGACACTGGTGCGCACCGATTCTATGTGAATTTATGTCAAGTCATTTCCCTAAGGCTTCTATTATAACTTGTTATTATTGTTATTATTATTTCTTATTCTTGTGGCGTATATGATATACGCTGTCAGTAAGCGTATGCAATATGTTTCTCAACTTATTTAGCGGTTGATTCTGCTATATTTCCGGGGAAAGACTGAATATGTCTGGCTATCGTTTCAGGGCATCCAGCCTGAGGCAGGAGGATCCTCAGTCGAGGACAGACATCATCTCATTTACAGAGGTAAATTTTTCCCGCGGTTTGCCCTTGGGTTCTCCGCGTTCTACCTCTTTCAGATCTATTTTCTGCCATTCCTGATAATTTAGAGATCTGATATTTCGTGATTCCAGCAGAGGATAGAGCATTTCAGCACCGGTTTTCTGTTCGCCCGTGTCGAGTGTATCAAGATCGGCGAGCAGTGAAGCTACAGTTGCTACGCTGCAGGCGCGATTTGTACCGATGATGCCGCTGGGGCCACGCTTGATCCAGCCAGCAGTATAGAATTGTGGCACTTTTTCATCGTTTTCCGTGATGCGGCCATCTTCATTTGGGAAAACACCCCAACTATCATTAAAAGGGACGCCTTCAATTGGAATGCCACGATAGCCGATACTGCGAAACAGGATGCCGGTTTCCAGATCATAGAATTCACCTGAGCCCCTGGCAGATTGCTTAAATGGGTCTCCTGAGAGTTGATTGTATTCAATCTTTACTCTTTCCAGTTTTGAGTCTCCCAATAATTCAACCGGACTCCTGAGAAACTGGAAATGACATCGACGTGCCTTTCTTGATGATGCTGGGCCTGATATCTCCTGGGATGCATATTTCTGGAACAGGTCATAAATCTTTTTGCTACCGATATTAGATTTTTCACCCAGTTCTTTAATACTGGCCTCATTCAATTCCAGTTCGGATGAGTCAACGACTGCATCGCAATCTTCCAGTTCGCCAAATTCACGCAGTTCTTTCGGTGTGAACTTGGCTTGTGCAGGACCACGTCGGCCTATGACATAAATATCCCTGATTTTGCTTTCTGCCAGGGCATCCAGTGCGTGTTCGGCGATATCGGTGTGTTTTAATTCGTCAACCGTCTTCGACAGGATCCGGGCAACATCAGCTGCGACATTACCCTGGCCGATGATCACTGCAACTTCATTGGACAAATCAAATTGTCGCTGACGATAATCAGGATGACCGTTATACCAGGCCACAAATTCAGTTGCTGTATAACTGCCTGTCAGGTCTTCGCCGGGGATACCCAATTGACGGTCTGATTCAGCACCATTGGCAAAAATAATTGCATGGTGGGAATCACGTAGTTCATCAACGCTGATGTCCTTACCCACTGTAACATTGGCAATCAGATTAAACTCGGGAGATTGTGCAATTTTGTCGTAAAGTCGGATCGGCTGTTTTAGTTTGGGATGATCAGGTGCGACACCACTTCTTACCAGACCATAAGGGGAGGGTAGACGTTCCAGCATATCAATCTTGACAACAATATCAGATTTTATGAGTGCTTCTGCCGCATAAAATCCACTTGGACCGCTGCCAACGATGGCAACACGTAATGGATTATTTTCACTGCCGAGTTGGGCCATTAAAACTATCTCCCCG
>JAIVVP010000070.1:0-7477 GCA_049189775.1 Gemmatimonadota bacterium
AATTTCAGGCTTCATTATAAGTAAAACAACGATTTAATAAGAAAATGAACTTAACGATTACAAATATGGTCTTCGGGCTATGCCTGTCAATGCCTGCCCTGGCTGAAACAGATCATGTTCACGAAACCTCACTTGCAATTTCTGCTGACCTGTCCTTGCACGAAGTTGTGGAAAAAACCTATCAGCGCAATCCACAGCTTGAATTAATGCAAGCACGGCTTACTCATGTTGACGCCCTGGGCAAAAGGGCACAGAGCTTATGGGCATCTGACCCTGCTTTTAACATGAGTCATTATAACGATGAGTTAACGGATAATGATGGAGCACAGGAATGGGTAGTGGGACTGGATATGCCCATATGGTTACCAGGACAAAAGGCAGCCAGACAAAAAACAGTCGCGCAACAACGGTTGCTCATTAACTCCTCGGAACCAGCATTAAAATTACAAATCGCCGGCATCGTACGTGAATTACTGTGGAGTATTGCGCTTACTAAAAACAGGGTAAGCATTGCCGAGCAGGAATGGGAAGTGGTCAGGAAGCTGGAACAGGATGTTAATAAACGCGTCGAACTGGGTGATCTGGCACAATCGGATCAGATCCTGGCACAGCAGGAGTCGCTATCTAAAGAAGCTGCCTGGAGAATAGCTGTCCAGGAATATCGTCATGCACAACATCGTTATGACATGATCACCGGCCTGAATAAGCTACCAGAAAATTTCGAGGAAATTAGCAATGACGACCTTTCTATCACTATCGATCACCCGGCACTAAGAGAATCTTATGAAAAAGTAACCCACAGTACGGCCCAACGTGATCAGGTCATGATTGAGAAACGTGAAAATCCGTCCCTGTTTCTTGGAACACGTCATGAGCGTGGCACTTCGGATGATGGTTTTGACAATGCCATTAGTTTCAGTCTCAACATACCGCTGGGACTGAGCTCACACACAAGGCCAAAGGTAACTGCAGCGCAAGTCGAGCTGACCGAAAACCGCAGCCAGATGGAAATCCTGAATCGTCAGTTGAATATCGCTATACAGGATGCCAGCAGAGAACTCGCTGCAACGCGTGATCAATATGAGTTTGCCCAACGGCAAAATGAATTAACAAAAAAAAATCTGCTCATGTCGAACAAGGCTTTTTCACTTGGCGAAACCGGTCTAATCGAATTGATCAGAATTCAGGCACAGGCTTTCGCTGCTGAACGTAATATGCATCAAAAACATCTGCAGGTCGGTCTGCATACCGCCCGACTGAATCAAGCAAAGGGGATCATTCCATGAGGTTATTTTTATTCACGGCTTTATTCATGGCTTTATTCGTGGGCAGCTTGAATACCCTGGCCGAGACTACATCCGAGCACGGCATGATCACACTTTCCCGGACCCAGATAGAGTCCTATGGGATTACGACAATGTTATTGCAACCGGCCACAGAAGTATTAGGTGCACGTTACCCGGCAGAAGTGGTAGTACCTAATTCACAATTACAGGTGATCAGCGTATTACAGGGCGGACTGGTTGAAGCATTGATGGTTGCCGAAGGTGATCATGTCAGCAAAGATCAAACTCTGGCAAGGGTACAGAGTCCTGGCCTGTTGGAACTGCAACGTGATCTGCTGCAAACACTAACACAACTCAATCTCGCCCAATCAACACTGAACCGTGACAAACAATTGCTGGACGAAGGTATTATCCCGAAGCGTCGTTACCTGGAATCCCGTAGTGCATGGCAGGCACTTGTAACTCAAAAAGAACAACATGAGGCAATGTTGCTATTTTCCGGCATGAGTAGTCCTGCAATTACTGAACTGGAAAAAAACCGTAAATTAAACAGCGCACTGACGGTGACAGCACCTTTTGACGGCGTTTTACTCGAGCAAATGGCAATTCCAGGTCAGAAACTGGAAGCAGCCGATCCATTGTTCAAGATTGGCCGCTTGTCACCGCTGTGGCTGGAAATTCACATGCCAGTAGATGTTGTCAGTGGAATTATGATTGGTGACACCGTCTCTGTTCCCGAAATGAATATTGAAGGTGAGGTAATTACCATTGGTCGTATGGTTCATGCGGCAGATCAAGGAACCCTGGTTCGCGCAATCATCAGGGAAAATATCGAACAATTACGTCCTGGCCAGGTAGTTCAGGCACGTGTTGCACGAAAATATGATGAGCAAAAACGCTATCTTGTGCCTCGCAGGGCGATAATCAGGCTTGATCAAAAGACCATGATTTTCATTGAAGTCAAACAGGGTTTTGAGGCGATTCATGTCAATGTTGTTGGTAGTCGCGAAGGCCAACAGATCATCACCTCCAGTCAAGCGATTACAGTACCCGTAGTGACCAGTGGCACAGTCATGCTGAAAGCCATACTCACAGGCGCAGGCGGTGAAGGCTAAAAAAGATGCTGCCTCGTATTATCCAATTTGCCCTGACCCAGCGCCTGCTGATCCTGATAGTCACTATTATTCTGGCGATTGCTGGCTGGAAGGCTTTTCAGACATTACCAATTGATGCTTTCCCGGATGTCTCAACAACGCAGGTAAAATTGATTATCAAGGCCCCGGGGATGACACCGGAGGAAGTGGAAACACGCATTACCGCACCGATTGAAGTTGAAATGCTCGGTATCCCGAAACAAAACATGCTGCGTTCCATATCCAAATACGCGCTGGCCGACATCACGGTAGATTTTGAAGATGGCACCGACATTTACTGGGCGCGCCAGCAAGTATCTGAACGTCTGAATGCAATCTGGGGCGACCTGCCGATGGACATTGGTGGTGGCATTGCGCCGATGACGACACCGCTGGGTGAGATGTACATGTTCACTATTGAAAGCGAGCAGTTATCCATCATGGAGAAACGTACTCTGCTCGACTGGGTGCTGCGCCCCGCCCTCAGAACCGTTCCGGGTGTTGCTGATGTTAATGCCCTTGGCGGCCTGGTTCGTACCTTTGAAGTAACGCCGAATAGCACCTTGATGGATGCGCAGGGCATCACTCTCGACACTCTGCGATCTGCCTTAATGGAAAACAACCGCAATGACGGTGCGGGCCAGTTGATCGACGGCGAAGAAACCCTGTTGATCCGAAGTGAAGGCAGTATCCAGTCGCTGCAAGATGTAGGCGATATTGTTGTTAAAGCACATCCGGTTGAGCCAGTCAGAATACGTAATATCGCATCAGTCAACATCGGCGCGCTGACCCGTTATGGTGGCGTGACTCGAAATGGACAGGGTGAAACAGTGGAAGGTCTGGTTCTGGGCCTGCGTGGCGCCAATGCCCGCGAACTGGTGCAAGCTGTCAGTCTGAAGCTGGAAGAACTTCAATCCTCGTTACCTGAAGGCGTAACAACAAGGGTCTTTTACAATCGTGGCGATCTGGTGGATCGCGCAGTACGAACCGTGACCACTGCACTTGGTGAAGCCATCATATTAATACTGATCCTGCTGGTGTTGTTCCTCGGTAATTTGCGTGCAGCATTAACGGTTGCCCTGATCCTGCCACTGGCAGCATTATCTACCGTCATCCTCATGCGCCTGTTTGATCTATCAGCAAATCTCATGAGCCTGGGCGGACTGGCGATCGCGATTGGTATGTTAGTGGATGCAGCGGTGGTCATTGTTGAAAATATTGTTTCCGAACTTGCGCATAAGAAAAAGACAAATTTAGTACCTCGTCTGCATCTTATCTATCGTGCCGCCGCAGATGTCGCCCTGCCCGTTACCACCGGAATTATCGTTATCATGGTCGTATTCCTGCCGCTGTTAACCCTGCAGGGACTAGAGGGTAAATTATTCTCACCTGTCGCGATAACAATTGTCTTTGCCCTGGGGGCATCATTGCTACTGTCCCTGACCGTCATTCCGGTACTGGCTTCAGTCCTGTTAAAAAACGTCAGCCACAAAGACCCGATACTGGTCAGAACCCTGGACAGGATCTATACACCAACGCTTAAATTCTGTTTGCGCTTTAGCTGGATACCCATCCTGGCGGCGCTGGCGGCACTGGCCGTAACGGTCGTGTTATATCTACAACTGGGTAAGAGTTTTATGCCGACCCTGGATGAAGGTAATATTATTGTGCAGACAGAAAAACTACCATCCATTAATCTCGATGAGTCCCTGCGCATTGATACTATGGTTGAGAAAGCAATACTCGCAAATGTGCCCGAGGTTACCGGCATTGTTACCCGTACTGGGTCGGATGAGATCGGACTTGACCCCATGGGACTGAACCAGACGGATATGTTTCTCGAGATCAAGCCGCGTGAAGAATGGAGTTTTAAAACAAAAGACGAATTTATCGAGAAGCTTAGAGACGTACTAGGTGATTTTCCTGGTCTGGTGTTCGGTTTTACCCAGCCCATCGAAATGCGTGTCTCGGAAATGCTTACCGGGGTACGTGGTGATGTTGCAATAAAATTGTTTGGTGATGATCTGGATACACTCAACATGAAAGCCCAGGAAATTGCCAGTATTGTTGAAAAACTGGAAGGTGCAGAAGATGTGTTCGCCGCCCAAAACGAAGGCGTGCAATATCTACGTGTTGTAATCGATCGTCTGGCGGCGGGTCGCCTCGGTTTGTCCATTGATGACGTTGAAAGCACACTGCGCTCACTGATCGAAGGTCAGAATATGGGCACCATTTACGAAAAATCACGACGCATTCCCCTGATCATTAAAGGCGGTCGTGATCTTCGCCAATCGGCTGATGAATTTATCAATCTACGGCTGACGCTGGGTGATGGCCGTAGCATCCCACTGAACAACCTGGCACATCTGGAACGGGTTGAAGGTCCGGTGATGATCAGCCGTGAAACAGGCAGTCGATTATCCGTCATTATCGCCAATGTCAGTGGACGTGATCTGGTGGGTTTTGTTGACGAAGCGAAACAAAAAGTGGCTGATAATGTGCAGCTGCCAACGGGTTATTATTTAAAATGGGGTGGGCAGTTTGAAAATCAACAACGCGCGGAAGCCCGATTTGCCATCGTCATTCCGGCATCCATCGGTCTCATCTTCCTGTTGTTATTCAGTACCTTCCGATCCGTCAGTCAATCGATGCTGATCCTGACAAATATCCCGTTTGCCATGATTGGTGGTGTCGTTGCTTTGTGGATCACGGGAGAATACATGTCTGTCCCCGCATCAGTTGGTTTTATCGCCTTGCTTGGGATCGCAGTGTTAAACGGGGTGGTGCTTGTCACTTATTTTAATCAGCTCAGGGAGCTGGGTCATAACATCAATGACGTGGTTATTGATGGCGCACGGCGACGCTTACGACCAGTCATGATGACAGCCAGTATTGCTGCTTTTGCATTGATTCCCTTGTTGTTTGCTACTGGTCCCGGCTCAGAAATCCAGCGTCCACTTGCCATCGTTGTCATCGGTGGACTGCTAACATCGACCATATTAACCCTGTTAATACTGCCTGTGCTTTACCGCTGGATTAATCTCAGGGGAACATCATGAACCAATCCTTACTCACGCTTATCTGCTCACCGTCTCTCGAACGACCCATAAGCAACTGGTTGCTGGAGCATGAAAATATTTCAGGTTTTACCACCAGGCAGGCCTATGGTCATGGGAGTGACCCAAATACCCTTAATATTATTGAGCAGGTTGAAGGACGCAAGAAACAGATCGTATTTGAAATACATGTGACTGCTGAAATAGCAGAAGCCGTCATCAATGATCTTAAAAAGGATTTTAAAGGAACGGATATTCATTATTGGCTTGTGCCTGTTATTGCGGCGGGTCAGTTAGACCACCCATAAATAGTATTTATGCAGGAACTATAGTGCAGCAAATTTAATGAACACCTCTATCTCAATATCTCAGATGAAATTTTTTATAGACATCGGCTAGCAACCACACAGGACCAATGAACAGGAACTGAATATCCTTAAAGAAAGAGGGTCGCTTGCCTTCGATATGGTGGCCAATAAACTGGCCAATCCAGGCAACAATAAAAATCGCAACAGCGAACTGCCATAGTGGTGTGGTGAAACCATCCATCCATTGAAGTATAAGAATCATAAACACCGTATTAAACAACATGCCTATTGCCAACTGCCAGGAAAGAAAAAGATAATAAACAGCTGATAAAACTATCAACACTGTTGCCCAGTTAAACAATGGAGAGATATTAATGGGAAATGGTAATGTCCATAGTATTCCAAACAGGCTGAACATGATCGCAGGAACACAGACCCGGTGTATTTTCTTGTTGGTTTTATTCTGATGACTTGCACTATACTCAGTCAGCAAAATATGAACTTTTTTCATTGTGCTTCGTGTGGTGTTATTGCCCTACTTCACTATTACCGTCGAACCTTCAACGATTAAGGTCGTCCCTTCTACAGCAACAACACGCACTGTTTCACCTGCATCTATATCGAATCCCTTTATTTTCCAGGTTGAATCATCCACTTTTATCTTGCCTACCCCATTAACGATGGGTTCTTTCAGCGTGAAACTCTGGCCGATGTATTTTTCACCTCGACGATTCAATGTCGGCTCGTCCGTGACAAGCGGATTTTTCTTTCGATAAGATCTGTACATCATCACTGCAATCACCGACAGGATTGCAAAAATTAATATCTGAACCAGAAAAGCCATCTCGGGGAAAATATACATGAGACCACCAATAAAGATTGCCGAGATCCCCATCCATAAAAAATAGGCACCTGGTATGAGTATTTCCAGAATGATCATCACAACCGCCAGTATCAACCAGTGCCAGTATATAATCTCATTAATCCATTCCATATGATTTACCCTCTATGTGTTGTTGGATTATTCGACCCGTCATCACTGTCTTTGCCAAATGTCTCTTTGGCAATCTCGGTAATACCCGCAAGCGCACCGATGACATTACTGGCCTCCAGTGGCATCAGGATCACTTTCTGATTTGGCGCAGCGGCAATGTCTTTCAATGCCTCAATATATTTGTTTGCAACAAAATAGTTGATCGCCTGAATATCACCTGATGCAATGGCATTGGAGACATCGGTAGTTGCCTTGGCTTCTGCTTCCGCCTGTCTTTCCCTGGCTTCCGCATCACGAAAGGCTGCTTCCCTACGGCCTTCTGCCTCAAGAATGATTGCCTGCTTTTCACCGTCTGCCTTGAGAATTTCGGCTTGCTTGAAACCTTCTGCCTCAAGGATATTTGCACGCTTGTCTCGCTCTGCCTTCATCTGCCTGGCCATGGAATCGACCAGATCCTGTGGTGGCGTAATGTCCTTGATCTCAATGCGCGTAATCTTCACGCCCCAGGGCCCTGTGGCCTCATCGACAACATCAAGCAGTCTTGCATTGATGGTATCTCTTTTTGACAACAGCTCATCCAGATCCATTGAGCCCATCACCGTACGAATATTGGTCATGGTCAGATTCAGTATCGCCCGGGTCAGATCATTCACCTCATAAGCCGCCTGAGCTGCATTCAACACCTGAAAAAAGACCACGC
>JAIVVP010000071.1:0-7409 GCA_049189775.1 Gemmatimonadota bacterium
TGTAATACAGCACCAACAAAAAGTGCAGTGTCCTTGATATGGTTTGCTATATTTTCTGGCGTCGATTCAACAAACTCCATTTTTTCTGGAGAAGCATATTGCATCGCTTCAAAACTGGATCGTTTACGGCCGAACACATACACGTTCGCCCCCATACTATTCAAGGTATGCGCGGCATGTTGTCCAACAATCCCACTACCAATCACCATGACCTTACCATTCCGTTTGCCCATCACACTCCCCAGTTGCACACCTTTACCACCATTGAATTTAGCCAGGTAATATCCACCAACATTCGCCGCAATATTCCCGGCAACTGCACTCATAGGTGCAAGTAAAGGTAAACGTCCCTGATCATCCTCGACCGTTTCATAGGCGATGGCACTGGTGCCTGCCTTGATAAGGGCATCGGTTAATGCAGCAGGAACACCAGCCAGATGAAAATAGGTGAACAGGATATTTCCTTTCAGGAATTGATATTCCTGTTCCAATGGTTCCTTGATTTTGATCACCAAATCCCCATCCCAGGCCTCGGCAGTTGATACGATCTCTGCACCTGAAGATAAATATTCTTCATTGGAAAAACCGGAACCAACACCGGCATTTTCTTCAATCGAGACCTGGTGTCCTTCAGCAACAAGTAGACTGGCACCCGAAGGCGTAAGGGCAATCCTGTTTTCTTTATCTTTGATTTCCTTAACGATACCAATTCTCATTGCTTATGACCCCTCAAGACAGGACAAAGTAATACTCTTGTGTAGATTATAGCAATTGTCTCTTTTACAAGGCTTGTGATAACGCGTGGACTGTTGATCCAGATCAAATATGATGACCAGAACTGAATCGGCACTGAGAAATTGTCAATACCACCACCTGGCCAGGCAGTGATATCAACCTGTATTACTGCAAGCTTCCGGTATTCACTTGGCCTTTAGCACACGTGCTGCACGATTGTAGACCTTTGGTTTAACCCACAGGATCATGCCATAACGACCCACGCCGGCTGCTACAGCATCTGCCGCTGTTACATTAATTTTTTCATCAGCCAGTTTCTTGAATATCTTGTGAACTGCCCCTATCTCATCATTACCCTGAACCAAAAAAGCTTTTTTGGTTTTACTCAGGCGCCAACCGGACTTCTTGGCAAGACGCCGTATCGCTGCAGAATCGTCCGAGATAAGATCAATCTGTGACTTTCCTGCTTTACTGGGAAATCCACTAAAGGCATGCATATTAATACCTGCTTCCTTAACCGCACTTAGCACTGCTTCAGCCTGACCTGCTCGACTTGGAACCGTCATTTTACAGTAGTTAACCTTGCGAACTCGATATGCCATAAGATATTCCCCCTGTTCATAAACAAGTAATTATCAAACAGAGTTTAGTGCATAATTCGCCAATATGATTCCTATTGTCTGCCTATTCTCTTGCATTTATAGTAATTAGATGAAGCCTGATCTAATCAGCGATGTTCATGCTATTTATTACAATGTAACCACCTATGAAACAATTTCGACATTATCGGCATAACGATATAGGTCATAAGAGTAACCAGTGTCAGTGACGTGATCGCTATTTGTATGATGAAATGTAGCTCACGTATAAATGGCGTAAGGTAAAGATAAATTAATAGCGATAAGGAAAAGATGGATATCCAGACAATAATCAACATCTTGTATTTTGGTGGCGGGACCAGTGCTTCTTCTCCTGGCATGGTAAACCAGGTTTCCAGTCCGCTGAGGATTTCCAGTTCCTGTTCGCCCTGCTCTACTTCAGCATAGCGCTCTAACCATTGCTGTCGAACCTCAGAACCTTCCCATGCCAGATAGTTTCGCATGGAATCAAATTTAAAAACGATGCGATAGTAATCGCCAGTTTTTGTAGGACGGATAATGTTTGCACCAAGATGTCCCTTGAATGACATGGCATCTTTTGTTGTGCCAGACATCACCTCTTCAAAGTCTTCTATACGATCTGGCTTGGCTCGGCGCTTTACAATTATCGTAACTGGAGTATCACCATCGATTTCAGATAATTTATCATTCTGTCCCATTTAATTTGGCATCTTCCACGTGACTAAATCTCTAGAAATTGTATATTACCATTAACACTATTCATAACTCTCAACCACTCCTGGAATGTGAGTATTATGATCCTACCCCTTTAAGCAGATTAGATACTTAGATGAGTTTAGTATTTGAAGAACTGGACTACCAGAAAACACCGCTAGGAGATATCAGTCTCAGGCGTCGTTCGGAGCCCAGACTTGATGGGAAAGTTCTCTACGAGGTAAAACTCAACGATGACTTCCTGATGTCCAGCCTGTTTACCGAAGCCGAGATCCAGCTTGCAAGACTCGGCCTCACTGCACTTAAAGAACATAATCATAAACAGGATCTGGACATAATTGTTGGTGGATTAGGTCTGGGCTATACAGCCGTCGCTGCCCTGGAAGACCCGTCAGTCAAATCGCTCAGGGTCATTGATGTGATGGCACCGGTAATCGATTGGCATCAGCGGGGACTTGTCCCGCTAGGCGAGAAACTAACCTCGGATCCACGCTGTACCCTTGTCCACGCAGACTTCTTTGGACTGGCAACATCATCTACTGGTTTTGATCCCGCGGACCCCAATCGTTTGGTACATGCAGTGTTACTGGATATTGATCATTCACCCAGCCATTGGCTAAATTCAGGAAACAGTACTTTTTACACTGAGCATGCACTTACAAATATGGCAAAGAAAATTCATCCCGGTGGTATTTTCGGACTCTGGTCAAATGATCCCCCGGAAAAAGAATTCACCAATCTTCTGGAGTCAGTGTTTGAGTCCACAAAATCTCATATAGTCTCTTTCCCAAACCCCTATAGTGGTGGTGAATCGACCAACACAGTCTATATCGCCCACAAGGATATATAATTGATCCGCAAGATTATGAAGTGATATTGAACTCATTGATACCAATCAGTGCAACTCTCAGAATCGCATTTTCTTCATAATTTTTATATGCTGTCTATAAAACTACGAGGGGATGGGTATGCAGCATTATTATCGACGAATTTATGATGATCCAAAATTTCATGAGCTTGAAAAAAAACGTAGTATTTTTAGTTGGTCATTGACGATTATTATCCTGATCTGCTATTTCGGTTTTATTATGGTTATTGCCTTTTTTCCACATATCTTCGCACAAACAATCTCGGTGAATAGCACCATCACATGGGGGATACCTATTGGCTTATCAATCATTGTAATCAGTTTTTTACTTACGGGTTTCTACGTCTATCGTGCTAATAATGAGTTTGATCCTATTAGTAAAGAGATCATTGATCATCATATCAATGACGAGCACGACTAGTTATGAAAGTATTGATTATTTTTATTACATTTTGTCTATCGGCCCTTCCTTCCATAACCTCGGCTGCAGCAAATCTGAATGAACCAGTATCTAAACAACCAGTTAATTTGACTGCCATTAGCATGTTTTTATTATTTGTTGCTGGAACTCTGGGTATTACTTATTGGGCAGCCAGAAGAACAAAAACCACCAAGGATTTTTATGCGGCGGGTGGAAGTATTACCGGGTTGCAAAATGGGTTGGCAATCGCTGGAGATTATATGTCAGCGGCATCCTTTCTCGGGATTACAGGTTTGGTGTTTGTTTCCGGATTTGATGGTCTAATTTATTCTATTGGTTTTTTGGTAGGCTGGCCCGTTATTCTATTTTTGTTAGCAGAACGTTTACGCAACCTGGGTAAATACACTTTTGCCGATGCAGTCTCGTTCAGGTTACGCCCTTTACCCATTCGCAGTCTTGCTGCATGCGGAACATTGGCTGTGGTATTACTTTATCTTATCGCACAGATGGTTGGAGCAGGAAAGTTAATCCAGTTGTTATTTGGGCTGGAATATCATATTGCCGTTGCCATTGTCGGGATACTAATGATTTTATACGTTACCTTTGGAGGCATGATCGCAACAACATGGGTACAAATCATTAAGGCCGTCTTGTTATTACTCGGAGCTACTTTCATGGCGATTATGGTAATGGCTAAAATGGGCTTTTCATTTGAAACACTGTTTAGCAATGCCGTTAATGCTCACAACAAAGGTGTCGCGATTATGGCACCGGGTGGACTCGTTACCGACCCCATCTCAGCTATTTCTTTAGGCTTGGCACTTATGTTCGGTACTGCCGGGCTCCCTCATATATTAATGCGTTTTTTTACCGTACGGGATGCCAAGGAAGCCAGAAAATCTGTGTTCTTTGCTACCGGATTTATCGGTTATTTTTATATTCTCACGTTTATAATTGGTTTTGGCGCGATTGTGTTGCTGACTAATGACCCTCGTTTTTTGGACGTTGAATCAGGGGGAATATTGGGTGGTAACAACATGGCGGCGATACATTTATCCCAGGCTGTTGGAGGTGAAATCTTCCTTGGCTTTATCTCAGCTGTTGCCTTTGCAACTATATTGGCTGTAGTGTCCGGTCTAACATTATCAGGCGCTTCGGCCATCTCGCATGATCTTTATGCCAGTATTATCCGACATGGTGAGATATTGGAAGGCGAAGAAATACGCGTATCTCGAATTGCTACGATTGTTTTAGGCATTGTGACCATTTTTCTCGGAATTCTATTTGAACAACAAAATGTAGCCTATATGGTCGGTTTGGCTTTTGCCATTGCAGCTAGTGTCAATTTTCCTATATTGTTTTTATCCCTGTATTGGCGCAAATTAACCACTAATGGTGCCTTTATAGGTGGCAGTCTGGGATTAATTACATCTGTAACCTGCATGATACTAGGACCGACGATCTGGGTTGATATATTGGGTAACGCAGAACCAATATTTCCTTATAAGCATCCTGCCTTATTTTCTATGACAACAGCCTTTGTTGGTATCATCGTTATATCCTTATTGGACAATGGAAAGAGTGCAAAAGCTGAAATAGCCGCATTTTCAGATCAATATGTAAGATCCCAAACTGGATTAGGGGCGGAAGGAGGAGCAGCACATTAGGTATTTCAAAATATTCTCTATGGCACCCGGATCTTGATCACTCGAGTTTCCCGTAAATTTAAGGGACGGCATATTACCGATAGCTGCCTATCATTAATTACATCTGAATGTCCGCTTTCAGTTGAAGCCACCGTATTAAGCGGGCACTAATTATTATGTAATTCCAACGTTCCCACCAGATCAGAAATATTGTCTATTTCATGTTCATCCAGGTAATCCACAATACCCTGGTTAATCTTCGGGCATATCAATGGATCGTAGAAAAGTGCTGTGCCAACACCCACTGCGGCGGCACCTGCGATAATAAATTCCAGGGCATCACTGGCTGAGGTAATCCCGCCCTGACCGATGATCGGCACATTATGCTGTTTACTGACCTGATAGACCTTATGCACCATCAGTAATGCAATAGGTTTGATGGCAGGCCCGGATAACCCACCCTGATTATTGCCGATGACAGGCTGACGGTTTTCGATATCTATGGCCATGCCCATCAGTGTATTGATGACGGCCAGTCCATCTGTCCCTGCTTCTATACAACGGCGTGCATTTTCGGCGATGTCTGTCTGGTTTGGTGACAACTTGGTAATAATAGGTTTGTCTGTTGCACGTCGACAAACTTCAACAACTCGGGCCGACATATCAGGATCATTGCCAAAGGCCACGCCTCCTTCCTTAACATTGGGGCAGGAAATATTAATCTCCATGGCATCAATCGGTGAGTCATCAAATATCCGGGTAATGGCCTCGTACTCTTCAACCGTTGAACCTGACAGATTGGCGATAAATCGGGTTTCCTCAAAATCCAGATTAGGCAGATAATCATTGACTACGACAGCAGATCCGGGATTCTGCAAGCCGATGGCATTCAGCATTCCCATGGGGGTTTCCATTACTCGATGCGGTGGATTGCCCAAACGCGGTTCCAGTGTTGTGCCTTTCAGGCAGATGGCACCCACATCGGTATTGGAAAAGCCATTCACACGTGTATATTCTTCACCAAAACCGACGCAACCAGACAGGAGCACCTGTGGTGAATTAAATTTCATCCCACAGAAGTCTATCGCCAGTTTATTATTTAATTTTTTATTCATTTATTTTTTCTTTTCCATGGTGCATTGAGTCTTGTTCTTTTTTCTTTGATTGCATTAAATGGGGAGGTCGTACCCAACCATAGTGATATATATATGGCTCTATGTGAAGCACATTCAACTTTTCATTATCATTTTTCCTAAATGACTGTGCGTCTTTGTATGAATAAATACCAGAATAATTTCGGACAATCCTTATTTCATTTTTATACCATCCGTGAACAGGTAAATAGTGATCATAGTCACCAAAGAAATGATGGTAGTTAAAAAGAAATCCATCTACATCTTTATTGAGTAATAGATCGGAACAATATTGGGAGATTTTATTCAGTTCTTTTTCATGAATGAGCTCATCGGCCTGTAAGTAAATGCACCAATCACCAGAACACTGGGAAAGAGCAAAATTTGTTTCACTAGCGTATATTTTCCCATCAATAAATTCCTCCTGAGACCAGACTCGATCAAAAATCTTAACTTTTTCAGATCCAATTGATTCAATTAATTGTCGTGTTTTGTCAGAATCATCGCCCTGTCCTAAGGCTACAATGAATTCATCCACAATTGGCAGTACTGATTGAATTGATTCTTTGATTGGAAAGTAATACTTGTCAGCATTTCTCACCATTGTAAAGGCACTTATTTTCATATTAAAAATGCATAAGCATTATATCTTTCGTTTAGTCATGAAAGCATACACAAGGTTTTCAAAACCAAGTTAGTTAAAATAGGGTAAGCCTAGAATATTTGAAGGATTGGTTTATCCTTTTAGGTGATTGAGCTGCCTTAAGGTTGTAGTGAGGATTGGGACAAGATTAGCCCCCCAATCCCATTCCTTTCAATATCGCAATGTATCTTGGATTATTACGCAGGTTTTTAAAATGACGATTCCAATGCATTTGAGTGGTTTCATTTGATTCATAAGCTTTTTCCAGCCAGTCCAGAGCCTCTTCATCCTCCCCAATGATCCCATAGGAATCTGCAAGCAAATAATATGAACCTATCCTTGAAAAATATTAAAGATAACTCTGAATTTTCTAGAGCTATTAATGATTTATCTGGAAAGCAGATCGGTGTATTGAGAGCGAAATACGATGCATCTGTATACATCTCATTATTCGACCGTACCAAAGGCATGGTGGGTCGTGGTTCTTTTGCAGTAATGCTGGATGAGAATAAATTACGACTGGTGCATGGTCGGCGGCAGAATCTTCAATATACGCTGGCCAGTGTAATTGATAAAAAAAGTCTGCAACGTTTGAAGCGGATGCAACGAGTGCCTAAAAATATAACGGA
>JAIVVP010000072.1:0-7385 GCA_049189775.1 Gemmatimonadota bacterium
GTCACCAATACTGATGGTGGTACTACAGACACAACGAATGTAAACGGAACCATAAGCGGCAATACCATGTCGTTTACCATTAGCGGCGGGAACGTGGGGGGTGACAATTGTTCGTGGTCAGGGAGTGGTTCTGTCTCTCAAGCTGGAGGAAATGTGATAACCCCAGTCATTACTCCCGGTAGCACGGTCACAGATGCTATCTTATTAAACATTCAAATGCAGGATACAGTGAGGGGCATCAGTAGCCATACAGGGGATGCTTTGCATGGGATACGGTCTTCACTTAAACCACGTATTACTGATAATCAATTTAAAATAGGAGGTGCTACCGGGCTGAATGCCGGAGATGGCACCACAACCCCATACGGCGTTTGGGGGAGCTATTCATATTCGGATTACGATAACGACCTCAGCAGCACCGCCTTTGATGGTGATACCCATAGTTTCCTCGGTGGGATTGATTTTGGTTTCTGGGAAAATACCGTGATGGGTGTCGCCTTTGGTTATGATAATGGTGATATAGATACCACCTTTAACGGTGGCCACCAGGATTTTGACACCTATACCATCGCCCCCTATTTTGGGGCATTACTAACGGATACTTTGAGTCTAGATTTTAATATTGGCTATTCATATGTTGATTATGATCAATTTCGCACCTTACCAGGCACAATAACCAGAGTTAGTAGCTCACCGGATGCAGACAGATGGTTTGGTGCCCTGAATCTGAACGGTATAACCTACCGTAATAACTGGATATTAGGCGGACGTATTGGTGCCTTGTTTGGCAAAAGTGTGATAGATAGTTATACAGAAAGTAATGGAACTGTTGTTGCAGAAAGCAGAACAAAAGTGGGTACAGGGGTCATCGCCGGTGATGTTGCCTATAGCTATAAGAATTATGAACCATTCGTGAATCTATCCTATCAATATGATTTTCAATTGAGAGAGCTTTCGGTGACAACGGGCCCACAACCTGAAAATGATCGTGATGATATATTGGTGTCAGCGGGGGTCAGATATTACAACGATAATGGCATCAGCGGTAATCTGGAATACACTAAACGTTTTGAAAGGGATAACTTTGACGAAGACAGGATTAGCTTGACTATAAGAGGTGATTTTTAGATATATCAAAAATTCGTGTGAAGGATAGGTGTGGTTAATCCTTCATGTACGTTTAAGCTATATAAGCTGTTTATATAAGAAATATTTCATCTGGCGTGTTCAGGCTATTCTCCATCCTTACGTTGTTACTGTGTGTAAACAGTTGTAGCAACATTCAATCTATAGACAAACGACAAAAGAATGCTGAGGCTATTGCTACACAGGCGGATTTAAAATTCGAAAGAATAGAAGCGGGAAGCTTTTTGTTAACTACCTATCACAAAGGTCTGGGAAGTCCTGATAAGGATCTGGTGGTTTATATAGAAGGTGATGGAAATGCCTGGAATAGTAAATATCGACTTTCGAAAAACCCCACACCGAAAAATCCGCTGGCCTTAAAACTGGCTGCTAAAGATACTGCTGATTCAATTTTGTATATTGCCAGGCCATGCATGTATCTCGATCAGAAACATATGCAAGATTGCCCAGCAAGTTTCTGGTCATCACATCGTTATTCTGAAGAGGTCATCTCATCCATAAATCAGGTCATTAATTGGGCTACAGGAATATCGACAACTAAAAGTTTAACCCTGATAGGTTATTCCGGCGGTGGGTCAGTCGCTGCACTCATTGCGGCAAGACGTGAAGATGTATCTTCACTTGTTACTATTGCCGGTAATCTGGATCATAAGTTTTGGACTGATTTACACGACATGAGTCCATTGGTCGGTTCTTTAAATCCCGTGGATTATGTCAATAACTTGTCAATGATAGAACAAACGCATTATGTTGGTGCTAAAGATAAGATAGTGCCTGAAACTGTTATTGAAAGTTATTTATCGAGAATGCCATTAAAAAATAAAATAAATATTCATGTTATCAATGATTTTGATCATGCATGCTGTTGGGAAAAGGTGTGGCCAGATTTGTTAGATACTACACACGTAAGTCAATAATCTGGTTGTGGTTATGGAGAAGGAACTGTTAGAGGTAATCAATGTCCGGATTCTGTTCCATTATCTCTTTGACTTCCTGCTGTTCAGATATCTGTTCTGAAAGGACTTCTTTGACGAATTTGAAATAAATGGTATAAATTTTTGCTGCCTGACCCTCTTCTTCAACCACGAAGAAAGGTGCCAGATCCACCTTATGTTCTCTCGCCAGGATCATGCCTTCGCTATCAGGATCTCGCTCATCTGCAATAACTATCTGATCAATCTTATCCAGTAGCTTATTCTCTTCCAGTTGGGTTAACACATCTGCGCATTTGCGACAGGGGCTACCATCTTTCATGATTTTTTTGACCATAGTAATGTGCATGGCAAACCCCTATTTTTTAATGTTGGTCATATGTAAACCGCATTCTTTTTTGGTGGCTTCTTCCCACCACCAACGTCCCTCTCGTTCATGTTGATTCGGGAGGACAGCACGAGTGCAGGGCTCGCAACCAATACTGGCGAAACCTTTTGAATGAAGTTCATTAAAGGGCACATCGTTTTCACGGATATATTGCCAGACCTGTTGTGATGTCCAGCGAGCTAAAGGATTGAATTTTATCAATGTCCGGTCTGCGGATGAGAAGGCATTATCATTTTGCATGACAGGTATTCCCTGACGCGTATCCGGGCTTTGATCCTGGCGTTGTCCGGTGATCCATGCATCGAGTGCCGATAGTGCGCGACGCAAAGGCATGACCTTGCGAATACCACAGCATTCCTGATGACCATCCTGATAAAAACTGTACAGGCCTTTGTCCTGGACAAATTTTTCCAGGGGCTTTTGATCAGGAGACATTAAATCTATATTTATATTGTAGTGATTTCTTACTCGTTCTATGAACTGATATGTTTCCGGATGTAACCTGCCCGTGTCCAGGGAAAACACGTTGATATCAGGTTTAATCTGAACTGCCATATCGATAAGTACGACATCTTCAGCACCACTGAACGAGATTGACAGATTCTCGAAATGCTCTATTGCCAGAGCCAGGATATCTGAAGGTGTCTTATCGTTGTATTCTGCTGCTAATTTATCAACATCAAACGTGACTGCAGTCATTTTTTTACCCGGGTTGATTCTCTAGGGGGGTGATTATCTAGCCAAAATCACCATTAATTAACGGATGGCGATGTTAGCAAAGACATTATATTCCAATAAAGAATAACTAATTATATTTATATGCTTATTGAATATATTATCGGCTGAATTGCATCAACAGGCCTGTACTTTAACCGATGCCTGTAAGTAACGATGTAAAATGGTCAGCTTGTACGGTCTTCAAGGAGCACCGATGGAATGTATGTCCCGTGTGCAGAAAGGTCCGTTAGTTGCAGTGAATTATTGCCCAGATTCTCAATAACAAGATGCATTCTGGAGACATCTCTCAAACCAGAGTCAATGATAACGGTGCCGGAAGTATCCCTGCCAATGGTATTTTGTCCCTTATCCAGCACGTGCTTTCTACCCGCCTGGTCGATAAAGAAAAGTTGCCCATTAGCTTCGATCTCACATTTGTGTTTTGAAAGCATAACAATGATACGTTCACCAGATTTGAGGCTGGCGGTAATTGTTTCACCTTTCGGCATGCGTTCAAACTCACCATTCCTTAGGCCGTTGCTACTGGGTTCAAATAATGTGTTTTCAAAGATCAGTGTGTCCTTGAAATGCTCTCCCTCCTTGGTATCATCATTGCTATCCTGTTTATCAGCCGTTGGCTTTTTCTTCTCGGAATACAGGTATTTAATAATATCCTGGCGTGAGGAGAGATATTGCATGTATTTTACAAGAGCAATCCTGCGGAAAGGATTAAGATCATTACCACCTTCATTTAGTGCTCCAATGATTGTTCTCCATCCATGATCCTGTGAGAAAATGGACGTATCCAGTTCTTTGAGCGAGCGGCTGATGCTGGCGGGTTTCTCAATTGAACGAGACAGGATGGCTACAAAGCGTTTTTCGATATCCTTTATCGTATGTGCTTCCTTTTGTAATTGTTCTGTTGAGCACTTTACCAGGTCCGTTATTTTTGATGTGGGCACTGATGTTCTGCCAGACATACAGAATTCGAAATCAGCAATCGACAGAAAGCTGATGGTTTGCTCTCCAACCGATAATTCCATCGGTTTTGCAAAAAGTTTATTCAGCATTTCTTTCTTTTCTCCTAAGAACCCGCATCAAAAAAATTGTCTATTCCTGTGTGTCCAAGGCTAATCTGACGAGCATTATACAGCCTCAAACAAAAGCATCTACGCCTATTTATAGCAACACTAGCACTGGAATTCTGTGATGCTATTCTCAAGTATCGAGTTCCGCCTGACTTTATCGCAATTGCTTAATTTTAGTACCAATTCATAAAAATTCTGGTGATTTTCACCCACATGATGAAACAGCGCCAGGAAGCCTGCGACGTAGTCTTGATAGGTGATTACGGTGGCTAATTTTGCATTGTTCAAGCCAGACGAAAACCACTCGGAATATTGACCCTTGTTCTCTCCTGTTTCAGGCTGGTCTGCCTGAACCTGGTCTGTCTGGGCCTGACCTGCCTGGGATAGGCCAGCCTGATTCAAGGCTGCATATTCCTCTGCCAATTGATCAAGTAGTAATTTCTTAGCTGTTCTTTTTTCTTCAATGGCGCTATCTGAATTGTAAACAGACTCCAGTTTCTCCTTGTATTTCAGGACCAGGTTTACAAATAAAGTTCTATCAGATTGCTTGGCAGAGAATCTCATTTTGGCAGCATCAGACCCCTGCTGCTGAAGCCAGAGTTGTACTCCTGTATGAGCGACTGTTTCAGCAAAGGCTTCATTAAAAGCCGTGTCGTTTTTGAGATAAAATTTCTGGTGAGCAAGTTCGTGGAAGATAACGTTTGCCAGATAGAACTCATCTCTTCCTAGCATCGTATTCAACACCGGGTCATTGAACCAGCCAAGGGTAGAATATGCGGTAACGCCACCAACAAAAATATCATATCCCTGTGTCTCCAGTTCCCGGGCATACCTGAATGCCGATTCTTTTGCATAATAACCACGATAATCCAGGCAGCCGACGAAAAGAAAACACCATTGTTTGGGTTCTAAAGATAACTCGGGTGTTGCGAAGACATTCCAGATAACGAATTCACGTTCCAGATCAGCGTACTCGGTATAGCTGTCATTGTCGGGAAGTGCCAGATGTTCACTGGCAAATCTACGGATATCCACAACCATTTCCAGCTTTTCCTGCAAAATTTCATCTGTATATTCGCTTGCTATAACTTCGGGTATGGGCTGTTTTCTCATAAGTATATCTATATGGCCATTGACAGATTGCAGGTAATAAGCGGTAGAGGCACAGGATGTTGAACCAAGCATGAGCAAGGCGATAAGGAAAATATGCTTGATTTGCTGGTAGTTCATTGATATTGGTCTTAACTAATAGTTTGTTTATTAGAGATAACGATATAATGTCAGACAAAATATTTTGAGGGAAATGGCAAGATAAATGGCGGATATATTTACAACACTGATCGACAAAAAGACATTAGCCGACCATCTGCAGGATCCAAACTGGATTATAGTCGATTGTAGCTACGACCTGGCAGATAAAAATGCCGGTAGAAATTCATACATGGAAGCTCATATCGAAGGTGCTGTTTTTGCGGATGTACATGATGACCTGAGCGGGCCTCCTGTAACTGATAGTGGACGGCACCCCCTGCCAACAGAAGAAGCCTTGAACAGATTATTTTCCCGACTTGGGATCAATCATGATTCACAGGTGATTGTTTACGATAATGCGTATGCATGTTTTGCCGGAAGGCTTTGGTGGATGCTGCGCTATATGGGGCACGAGGCTGTTGCTGTCCTTGATGGAGGACGACAGGGCTGGGAGCAGGATGGATTATCTGATGCAGCAGGTGAAGAAAAAAATATTCCTGGCCATTATGAGTCTGAGGCAAATATGGATTGGTTAGTAACCATTGACAGTGTACCAGCGGCCGAATTATTGGTTGATTCTCGTGATCCTCAACGCTATAGAGGGGAAGTTGAACCACTGGATAAGGCGGCTGGACATATCCCCGGTGCCATCAACCGCTTCTGGAAAAATAATCTCGATGATAGTGGTCTTTTCAAGGACTCTGATCAATTACGCATGGAATTTGATATGTGCATTGGTGGGACGGATGTAAATAAAACTGTCTTTTACTGTGGTTCAGGCATCACTGCCTGCCATAATCTGTTAGCGGCGGCACACGCTGGCCTTGATTCCCCCCGCCTTTATGCGGGTTCCTGGAGCGATTGGTGCTCAGATCCGGGCAGGCCTGTGGCCACAGGTGAAGATCATTGAAATCATGGACTTGAGTGAGATTTGAGAAAAAGGCATCATAGTGTAAGAATACACAATAACCTGTTATAACAGACTAACTTATATCATTTTATTAACTTGAAGAATCTATGTTTTATCGACATCTTTTAATCATTTTCCTTATGGCTGGATTAACTCTCCCGGTTTGGGCAGAACCCGACCAGGAAGCATCTGCTGAGCAGGATCCTGCTGCAACGGTTGTTGAGGCTTTAGAAGAAGCTCAAAAGTTAAATGAAGAATTGGAAAATAATAAAAACGAATTGATTAGATTAACTAAAGGTTTGATTAAATTTAAGACAACTCAAGATCATCCTGACGAGACAAAAAAATGTATGCAATATATCAAAGATTATTTCATAGAGGATGGTCTGATTATTGATGGTTTGATTATTAAAAAGTATAATAATAATGGTAAAAGATCACTCTATATTTGCTTTACAGATAAAAAAAAATCAAGACTGCTGCTTAACGGGCATATTGATGTTGTGCCGGGTGATGAAGAACAATACACGCCTTATATTAAAGATAATAATATTTATGGCAGAGGAGCTGCAGATATGAAGGCTGGTGTAGCATCTTTTCTATTGTTATTCAAAGAGTTGGCAAAAAAGCAAACAAAGCCTGATATTGCCCTGATGATTGTATCAGATGAAGAGATAGGCGGATTTAATGGGACAAGATACCTTATTGAAGATAAAGGGTATTCAACAGAATTTGCCATAGCATCAGAGCCTGGACATGGTTCAGCAGATACTCTTGAGATTACCATAGCAGAAAAAGGCTTGTTATGGCTGAAAATTAAAACTAAAGGAAAATCATGTCATGGATCAAGGCCATGGCTGGGTGAGAACGCCATAGAGAAGCTTATGGATAAAACCAGGGAGATAAAAAAACTTTTTCCTGGAACAACCAAAGAGAATAGATGGAAAACAACA
>JAIVVP010000073.1:0-7330 GCA_049189775.1 Gemmatimonadota bacterium
TACGGGCAAAAAGGCCCTACCGGATACTAGACCCGGATCATTACCTCACTGACCGCTTGATTTACTTAGAGAGCCTGGAAGTATGTGCTATTAAAGATCCCATGCCTGCTGACGGTCCTTGTATTTTTACAGGCAGAACGGCCATCTATTTCGGAAATGAAGATTATTTAGACGATAAAAAAGGGCATATCTTATTGAAAAATCAACCCTTGGCAATTTGTGATAAAACAGCAGGGCAATTTAAAGCATTAAACAGGAATCTTATAGCCTTCTTATTAATCGTCATTGCCTTTATTCAGGCTCCGGCACAAGCAGAATCAACATCTTCATATGTAGATGTAAAATACAGGACCGTTGAGATAGATGGCCTGGATATTTTTTATCGTGAAGCAGGTAATCCTGATAACCCGACTATCCTGTTGCTGCACGGATTCCCTACTTCATCACATATGTTTCGTGATCTGATTCCGCAACTGGCCGATCAATATCATCTGGTCGCTCCGGATTATCCGGGTTATGGCAATAGTTCTATGCCTGCTGTAGATGAATTTGAATACAGCTTTGATAATGTAGCCAATATCGTCGATCAATTTATAGATAAAGTCGGGCTGAAAACCTATAGCCTGTATTTGATGGACTATGGTGCACCGATTGGTTTTCGCATCGCTACAAAGCATCCAGAACGTGTTGAAGGATTAATCATTCAAAACGGCAATGCCTATGTTGAAGGTATCGATAACAATTTCTGGGAACCCATCCAGGCCTACTGGAAAGATCGTAAAGCAGTGAATAAGGGTCTGGATAATGATTGGTGGAAAAATGTAAAGAAAGCCTACAACAATCCAGACATGACAAATGATGAAGCACTACGCTTTCTTCTGACACTAGGTGCAACCAAGTGGCAATACACCAATGGTGTCCGTAATGTTGAAGACATTAGTCCAGACACCTGGGGCCATGTTCAGCCATTACTGGATCGAGAAGGAAATAATGAAATTCAGCTACAGATGTTTTATAGCTATGGCACAAATCCTCCACTCTATCCTGAATGGCAGGAATACTTGCGTGAACATCAACCACCAACATTAATCGTCTGGGGAAAGAATGATGAAATCTTTCCAACAGCTGGTGCTCACCCTTACAAGCGCGACTTGAAGCAGGTTGATTTCCATTTGCTGGATACGGGTCACTTTGCCCTTGAAGAAGATGGCGAAGTAATTGCCGAACATATCAGACAATTTCTGGCCAACAAAAACGTTGCCAGTAATTGAAGATAAGCGACAACAAGATAGTATGTAACTAGAGGCCATCAACACACAAATGGTGGCCTCTCATAGATTCGGAGAATGATCATGAGAGAGTACACAAGTGATATTGCCTTTACTGACAAGGTCAAGGAGATACAAAAGCAGAAAGGTTCTCGCAACAGCTATGCACATATGGAACAACGTGGGGGATGGGAAAATACTGTCACTAAGCAGCTCAGAGATTTTATTGCTGAACGTGATTCCTTTTATATGGCAACGGTGAGTAGTGATGGACAACCCTATATCCAGCATCGTGGTGGACCGAAAGGCTTTTTAAAAGTGATCGATGATCGCACTCTCGGTTTTGCTGACTTTACTGGTAACAGGCAATACATCTCTTATGGCAATCTGGAAGAAAACAATAAGATATGTCTGTTCTTCATGGACTATCCAAACAGGACACGTATCAAACTCTGGGGGACATCAGAGGTCAATGAAGATGATGCAGCCTTGATTGAACAACTATCGGTATCCGATTACAAAGGCCAGGTAGAACGTGCCTTTATCATTCATGTGGAAGCCTGGGACACTAATTGTCCACAACACATCGTGCCGCGATATACGAAACAGGAGATTAGTGATCTGGATGTCTGCGAAGGCTGTGAACCGAAGGAGAAATAAGTAGCTCTGAAGATTTTAACTAGTGTTGGGTGGCAGAAGATTTCCTTATGCTTATCGGCGGATAATATTCACCCACCAGAGATCTGTTCCAGCAACGCCCTGTTTCCTTGCGCTCATCAACACTTGTAAAGGTATATTCATAGACACGTGCACGAACGCTCGCAGGGGGATCATCCGGAAATGGATTATGCTTGAATATCGCTGTAACCGGCTCACTGTTTTGTAACAGCCTTATCATAAGATTAAATAACCAACGTTCCTGTTCCGGATTATGCAATACCGCAAACCACATCTGCCAGTCGATACGGGGTTGATGTGGGGCAACCCAACCGGGGCATTTATCCAGGTTCCCGGGTTTGTATTTAAACTGGTATTCCTGCCAGGTACTTTTATCTGCACTACCCTCGATCACAATTTCATTACGCACCCTGGTCATTACCGCAAAAGGACCATAAGAATTGACGATGCCGAATGGAGCCAGCATGCGATAAGTTGCTGAATACTGCATATCCCGATCACTGCCCACGATTCGGGTTATTTGCGTCGCGCCCATATAGATGCTGGTACATGCCATTAATAACGCGAAACTCGAAGCAAGTATTCCTGCTGATGGATACTTGTGATTCGATACCATTGCCAATATACGATATGGCATCAGACGTTTTATCGCTGCATCATCAAACAAAAACAGGCACATAAAAATAGTCAGCAGATTGAAGAAATTGTAATTACCGGTCAACAAAATACATGTCTCAAAAATTATGAAACACCATGCTGCAATATGGCGAAACCGACGCGGCGTGAATATCAGAAATGGAACCAGCAACTCGGTGATTAGCGTCATCCCGGTACCTGTCATTAACACTGATTCCGGTAAGTGATGTGCGTACCAGGACAAGGGCGTGGCAAGTGGCTGTGTTTCAAAATGATAATTTAAGGCCGTGAGGCTATCCCAACTCTTGTCGCCGCTGACTAATTTAACGGCACCACCGAGGAACATAAAGCGAAACACGAGCCAACGGTATAACCATACAATGATCGTTGATCCCCATGGCAAAAAAATCGCCAGAAAACCACATTCCAGTAACAGGAAATCCCACTGGAAACTCATGAAATCCTGACCACCACTTACCAATGAAAGATATAGAACATAGAGTATGACAAGACTGGTTCGCAACATGAACCCAATGATCAGCGATAGCGAAAGAACAATCCCTGCAATACAAACAAACTTGATAAAACCATCAACAGGAGAAAACCAGAACAGTGTCGGCAACTTCGTATAAGCATCATCACCTAACTGTTCTTTGACAGCATTAAGATAGTATTCTACCGGCAAAACGCCATCAGCCCCAATCAATGCACTGGCTTGCACGGCAAATGAGATAAATGCGACGAGATAGGTTAAACCTAAAAGACGCAGGAAAAACCAGGTGATAACTTGATATCGAGGCGGTTCAAAGTCCCTGCCCCAAAACAGGTGCGTAAAGAATGCCAACAAGCCACGATGTGTTGAAAAAAATCGATAAAAAAGCTCACTAAAAAAACCGAAGCCCGGCAGGAAACGATAAAAAAGTAAGGAGATAGATTGTGGATGAATATCCCGATACAGGCTATAGGTCGCCTCGGCACCTATGCTGATTGTTCCATCGGTATCAATTAAATGAATGGCGGCCTCTAGATCTTCAACGGCAATATCCGGGTAGTCGTCTACCGCTTCCTGAAAAGGTCTGTAATTGACCTTATCCCCCGTCAGTTGCAGCCAGTAATCTACCCATTCCCGGCAGATGCCACACTCCCCATCGTACAGAAGCACTGCCGGTTTTTGATCAATCATGTGGTCCCCAACATCTCAACTATTACGAGCATATGTTTAATCAAAATAGCCAGGCAAACTAACCATAGAAAGGCAAAGATTGATTTAAATGAAACCGGGGAATTATCTGAATCCATATACCAGACTTTAGCTGATGCCCTGTTCCATAACACAGCAAACACCACCAGGCCAATGAGACTACCTATTGTAACGTAATCAAACATCACCTCAGTCTAGACAAAGAAAATAATGGAATCTATTGATTTCTCAACGGAGGCTGAGAACTGGATTGAAGACTAACTTGCAATATCTGTGTTGAAGTCTGCATTCAACAGATGCTAAAAACAAAAACCCCGCCGAAGCGGGGTAAGAATTAAAATTTTCTAAGTAACTAGTTTTTAGTCGCCGCTCGTTAACACCCCGCCAAGTTTTCCAGATCCCAGGCCAAAGAGAGCGCCAACGACCAATGAGACTGAAACAAGAATCAGGGCATTGCTAAAATTAGCTGATGCTAAAGGCCCCATATCCAGTGCACCTTCGGTCTGTAGTAGATAAGCAGCTGTAGCAGCATAGCCATAAACACTTGCCGGAATAGCATCCAGAGCCGGGAGATGTGCAGCCAGGCACATTCCTAGAACCGTCGCACCAACAGCAATGCCCGCACCGATTGCCCCCAAACCACCCAAAGGTGTATTCAGCAATATTAAAGCCATTAGCCATGCGCACACGGCACCAAAGACATTACATGAGATACCTTTTTTGAGTGCTGCGTTGTCACCACCTAAAGCAAAAAAGGTGGCCCAACCGATGAATATTCCCCAAATCAGAATGAAACCCGCAAGTGGACCCAATGCGAGATATGTAGCAACACCGCCAAGAACTCCAATACTTACACATAGTGCAATTAAACTAGACATATGATATTCCCCCAGTTATATCAAAGAAAACTAATGTTGTTTCTACTACCGCGGGGAATCATCCGCCTAACAGTAACATTTAGCAACAAATATAACTCTTGGGAAAAGAAAAATGGAATGTGATCATATTCAAAGCCTTAGGCCTTACTCGGGCTGGAAACCGGATCGAATACCAGCTTGCAATATCCTTATAGAGTTCTATATTCAACAGACGGCAGTTTTAAAAAGCTGATTTGTAAGAGGAATACCTTATGAATGAAAATGAAATTAGTTCAGAGGAGTCACTTTTTTCAGAACCCGAACCCTGGGAGTCATGGGAAACATCACTGGTGGTGTGGTGTATCAGTATTGGTATCGTCGGCTTGATCATACTTGGCTGGCTGGTCAACACATTCATCCTCTCTTGATCACTCAAACCCATGAGCACACAGCTTGAATTAACCTTATCCCATGATGGGGTTAGCTGGATCACCGACGGCTTGAATAGCCGGTTAAGTGGAAGTGATCTTCATCGCCTGGAAGATAACATCATCAATGCTGTCAACATCGACCCCCGGTTCACCGGTAATGAATCGATTGACGTCACACTTCGGTTTGATATGGATAATTTTCCCAGGTGGTTACATCAATACCAGTCGCATTATTTCAATTACACCTTCACCATCAATAAACAGAAAATGGATTAAACCATGAGTGCCGTGAATCGCAAATGGACTGATGGCATGTTATCTACCGAGGACTGGTGGGCAGTCTGGCTGGGCTTGATTATGTTCTTTGCTGGCATGATGACAATCTGGGGCATTGATCTACTGGGATGGATGACAAAATTAAAAACCTGGGAGATAACTCATCTGCTTGGTGATTTTTCATGGTCAAAGCTTTTGCAACCCACCAGTAAATCCTACAGTGATCTCCACCCTCTACTTTCACTATTGATCACTTATCTCGTATTCGCAGGACTAACCTCCATCGGCGCCTATTTTCAGCGACTAGATGTAAAACAATTTCTCAAAGGGTTCACGCTTCTGTTTTTGATTACCTGGGCGTGCTGGATTATTGGACATGAAGCCCACTTCAAGGCGATCGATGCCATCGTGAAAGGTAAAAATTATTTTGAAGTTTATGATCTGTCATGGGGCTTACAACTGGGGGGTGGATTTTCCTACATGCTTGCCCTGGCCGTGGGCCTGCTGATTGGAAATGTCTTTAAAGGCCTCGCACATTTTTTAAGGGAAGCTGCAAAACCGGAATGGTTTATTAAAACCGCAATTGTTTATCTTGGCATCAAACTCGGATTGATGTCTATGAAGGCCACCGGTTTTGTAATGGAACTCGCACTTGCCGGTGCTGGTGCAACCTTTGTTGCCTATATGTTGTTCTGGCCCATGACTTATACCCTGGCTCGGCGTGTCTTCAAATTACCAAGAGATGCCGCGGCCGTATTATCTTCAGGTATTTCTGTGTGTGGCGTATCAGCAGCGATAGCAACTGCAGGTGCCATACGAGCAAAACCCATCCTGCCCATCGCGGTATCCATGTTAATCGTTATTTTTGCCATGGTAGAACTGGTTGTTCTGCCGGGCGTTTATACCGCCATGGCACCTGATCAACCCATTGTAAATGGTGCGGCCATGGGCATGACGGTTAAAACCGATGGTGCGGATGCCGCAGCAGGGGCAATTCTTGATGAATTAATGGTTTCAAGGCATCTGAGTAGTACCGGTGAAGAATGGGAAGAAGGCTGGATACTGAGTGCCGCAATCCTGACCAAAATATGGATCGATGTCTTTATCGGTGTCTGGGCGTTCCTGCTTGCCTTGATCTGGTTATATAAAGTCGAAGGCCGAACCGAAAACACCACCATAAAACTAAGCGAGATCTGGTTCCGGTTTCCGAAATTTGTCATCGGCTATTTCATTGCATGGTTCACCTACGTCGCGATTGCGATCTGGTTTCCTGATCAAATTGATAGGTGTCGTCAAACTCGGGCACATGTTCGTTTGGCGCCGAATAAGCTGGCACTTCAATATCGGTGTCGATTTTGAAGACCTCTCGGGCCGAAATACTGGTGTCAGGAAGAAGTAACTCGCCCTCTCCAGTAATCATCTTATTCATGCACTCTCATCCTCGACTAGATCGCCATGGCAACACGTATTGGCCCCTGGATGGTGGCCGCAGACATTTATTGGCGCGGGATAATGCCCAGTCTTTGCCTCAAATCGCAAGAGGCCTGCCCCTAAGCTTGGGCATCCTGGCGCCCCTCGATTGGTTACCCGGTCAAGCTGGCTATCGAGCCGGAGCGGGTTGTTCCTTTCCAATACCCGAGGATTTGAGGGTTTGATAAGCGCGGATAACGCTCCTCAGCCGCTCTACGGCCGCAGTATCACCGCCATTGGCATCCGGATGATACCGCTTCACCAGCTCCTTGTATCTGGCCTTTATTTGGTCTCTCGATGCCGATTTTTCCAGATCTAACGTTTGCAAAGCCTTCACCTGGCTGCGCGTAAGGGCGCGGACGGGCTTTTGTTTCAAAGGCTTTTGGGTACCCCCGATCTCGCCAAATAGTCGGAAAAAATCCTGGAATTTCGACCCGGCGGCGTCTTTGTTCAAACCAGCCGCTGCGGCGCTGGCACGCATTGCTTTCGTCCATTTTGGGCTGTTTGACCCGT
>JAIVVP010000074.1:0-7274 GCA_049189775.1 Gemmatimonadota bacterium
TCCAACAGGCCTTCCCTGATGACCAGTTTGCCGTCCTGTTGTTGCAAACTGTAATGTCTGAGAAAACTCATACCCAGCAATACACCGTTAAACTCTCCGCTGGTGATGGTCGCGCGGACATCCCGACGGCTAATGCCACCGATCGATACCTGGTTCAGCCTGGTCATCCAGGCTTTTGACGGCCCCGCAGCGGTCATCACCTGAACACGGGGGCCGAAGTCCAGGCCCAAAGCCCGGGCCATTGATTCGGGTATCGCAACATCGGTTGCACCGGTATCCACAAGGAAGTTTACCGCTTGCCCGTTGATTTGGCCGTCCACCGTGTAGTGACCGTTGCGGTCCTGGTCCAGCACGATCATCGCAGAACCGCCCGCATCAACTGAAACGACGGTGCCGCCATCCTGTTGGAGCATGGAAAACAGGGCATACAAACCCGCCAGCACACCCAGTGCCGCAAGCCATATCATGCGTCTGCCGATACGCGACTCGGGATTGTCGCCAAAATTGTTCATACGTGATTGTTCATACGTGACCGTTCATCCGTACTGCTATAAATCCATGTTCTCGAAATCTTCCAGGCAGGCGGCAAGGTAGCGGGTAAACCGCGCACCGTTAGCACCGTCGATAACCCGGTGGTCATAGGATAAACACAGGGGCAACATCATCCGCGGCTTGAATGTTTCACCATTCCACTGCGGCCGGATACTGGAGCGGGAAACACCCAGGATCGCAACTTCCGGTGCATTGATAATGGGTGTGAACGACGTGCCGCCAATACCACCCAGGCTGGATATGGAAAAACAACCGCCCTGCATCTCGATGGGTTTGAGTTTGCCATCACGCGCCCGCTGGCTGAGATCCGTCAGTTCGGCAGCCAGTTGAAAGATGTCCTTCTGGTCACAATCACGTATTACCGGCACCACCAGCCCAGCCGGTGTATCCACTGCGATACCGATATGAAAATATTTTTTCATCACCAGGTTTTCACCATCTGAAGTGATGGAAGAATTAAACTCTGGAAATTTCTGCAGGGCGACAACCACAGCTTTTACCAGGAAGGTCACTAAAGTAAGTTTAATGCCTTCGGCTTCCGCAGCTTCCAGTTTTGATTTTCTGAATTCTTCAAGATCAGTAATATCGGCTTCATCGAATTGTGTGACATGCGGTACGGTGATCCAGCTGCGATGTAAGGCCTGACCACCAAGTCGTTTCAGTCGACTGAGTGGCTGCATCTCGGTTTGTCCAAATTTGGAAAAATCTACCGGTGGAATTTCAGGAAAGCCAAAATTACCGCTACCGCCTAATTTATTTCCAGACAACATACTCTTGGTGAAGGCCTTGATGTCCTCTTTGAGGATACGTCCTTTGGGTCCTTTGCCATAAACCAGACCAAGATCAACACCGAGTTCTCTGGCAAAGCGTCGTACCGAAGGACTGGCATGGGCCTTCTCTGAACGGCTACCCCCGACAACTTGAGAAGTTTCCATTACCGCAGGAGCTGGTCTGTGAGTTGTCTCGGGTGCAGACGTAGATACAGACGCGGGTACGGGTTCTGCAGGTGTTGCTGCTTCTGAAATTTCTTTAGCAGCTTCAGTTTGAGTTTCTGTATCAGGTTTTTCTGCTGCTGAAGTATCTGCTTCAGACTCATCCATTAACAGCAGTGGTGCCCCCTGGGCGATAGAATCTCCAACGTTAACCAAAAGCTTTGTCACCACACCTGATGCGGGTGAAGGGATATCCATTGTTGCCTTGTCACTTTCCAGCGTAACGATAGTATCTTCTGCATTAACGCTATCACCGACCTTAACCGGCACCTCAATGACATCAACCGCTTCAAAGTCTCCAATATCCGGGAGTGTTATTTCTCTGGAGTTAGCCATAATTATTGTCAGCTTAAACAGTTACAGGGTTTGGTTTTTCTGGATCGATGCCATATTTCTTGATGGCTTCTGACACTTTTGCCATAGGAATCAAATCATCATCAGCCAGTGCCTTTAATGCAGCGACGGTTACATAATAACGATCTACTTCGAAGAATTTTCTCAATTTTATTCGGGTATCACTGCGGCCATAGCCATCCGTGCCTAATACAACATAACGTCCTGGCACGAACTCTCTTATCTGATCGGCATGTACTTTCATATAATCTGTTGATGCAATCACTGGGCAATCCGCGCCGAGCAGCGAAGAGGTAACATAAGATGTCTTATGTTTCTTTCCTGGATGCAGCATATTCCAGCGTTGTACATCCAGTCCGTCCCTACGCAATTCATTGAAGCTGGTCACACTCCAGATATCCGAAGCCACACCGAAATCTTCCTTAAGCAGTTCTGCTGCAGCGATGACTTCGCGCAGAATTGTGCCTGAACCCAGCAGTTTTACCTTGAGTTTTTTCTTGCCACCTGCCTTGAGCAGGTACATGCCTTTAAGAATGCCTTCTTCGGCCATATCTGGCATCGGTGGATGCTGGTAATTTTCATTCATGACCGTGATGTAATAGAAGACATCTTCAAAATCCTGATACATGCGCTTCAGGCCATCCTGAATAATAACTACAAGCTCATAGGCATAAGTCGGATCATAAGAAACACAGTTTGGAATGGTCGATGCCTGCACATGGCTATGACCATCCTGATGTTGTAAGCCTTCACCATTTAAAGTGGTTCTACCTGCGGTGCCACCGAGGAGGAAACCTCTGGAACGCATGTCACCACCGGCCCAGGCCAGATCTCCGATACGTTGGAAGCCGAACATGGAGTAATAAATATAAAAAGGAATCATGTGTATGCCATGGTTCTTGTAGGAAGTTGCTGCAGCAATCCATGATGAATAAGCACCAGCTTCATTGAGTCCTTCCTCAAGTATCTGGCCCTTGATATCTTCTCGGTAATACATGACCTGATCGTGATCAACCGGTTCGTATAACTGTCCGACACATGAATAAATACCCAACTGTCTGAACATACCTTCCATACCAAAGGTACGTGCCTCATCCGGGACTATGGGGACAATATTTTGTCCAATATTTTTGTCCTTGAGCAACGTATTGAGAATGCGCACAAAAGACATAGTGGTAGAAATTTCTCTTTCACCGGTGCCATCCAGTAATTTTTGATGAATATCCAGGCCTGGTATTTCAAGCGGCGGAGGTGGTTCCCGTTTGCCGAAGAAATAACCACCCAGTGCCTCGCGATGTTCCCTGAGATATTTGAGTTCTTCGCTATCTTCCGGCGGACGATAATAGGGTGCATCTGCAATTTCTTCATCAGAGACAGGAATATTGAAACGATCACGAAATTGTTTGAGGGCTTCCTCGCCCATTTTTTTCTGTTGATGACTGACGTTCTGACCTTCCCCCGCTTCACCCATGCCATAACCTTTAACTGTTTTTGCCAGTATTACAGTTGGTTGTCCGGTGTGTTTCATGGCAGCGGCATAAGCTGCGTATACCTTGTGCGGATCGTGTCCACCACGGTTGAGTCGCCAGATATCATCATCGGTCATACTGGCGACCATGGCTTTTAATTCAGGATATTTACCAAAGAAGTTTTCTCTGACAAATGCACCATCATTGGCCTTGTAGGCCTGGTACTCACCATCGACAACTTCTTCCATACGTTTATAAAGCAGGCCACTGGTATCACGTGCAATCAGTGGATCCCAGTAGGAACCCCAGATGACCTTGATGACATTCCAGCCGGCACCACGGAATGTCCCTTCCAGTTCCTGAATGATCTTGCCATTACCGCGCACCGGGCCATCCAGTCGTTGCAGATTACAGTTAATAACAAAGATCAGGTTATCGAGCTTTTCGCGTGCGGCAAGACCAATGGCCCCCATAGATTCTGGTTCGTCGGTTTCACCATCGCCGAGGAAGGCCCAGACTTTACGATTGCTTGGTTCTTTCAGGCCGCGATTTTCCAGATAGCGCATAAACCGCGCCTGGTAGATGGCCATGATTGGCCCAAGCCCCATGGAGACTGTCGGGAATTGCCAGTAATCCGGCATCAACCAGGGATGAGGATAAGATGACAAACCCTTACCATCGACTTCCTGTCGAAAGTTATTCATTTGCTCCTCGGTAATTCTGCCGGTCAAAAATGCACGGGAATAAATCCCCGGTGAGGAATGACCCTGCACAAACAGCATATCGCCACCATGATCCTTGCTGGGGGCATGGAAGAAATGATTAAAACCAACATCGTATAAGGTTGCGGAAGAAGCGAAGCTGGAAATATGTCCGCCCAAATCCCCGGTTTTACGATTTGCCTGAACCACCATGGCCATGGCATTCCAACGCACAATAGATCGTATACGCCACTCAATTGCCGGATCACCTGGTGATCGCTCTTCTTTGTTGGGTGGGATGGTGTTGAGATAAGCCGTGGTTGCCGAATAGGGAAGGTAGGCACCGGATTTACGTGCCTTGGCGATCAGCTGTTCAAGAATAAAATGGGCACGTTCGACCCCTTCACGTTCAAGAATGGACTCCAGTGCTTCGAGCCACTCCTGCGTCTCTTGCTGATCAATATCTTTTTGTTCTTCTGTCATGATCTGGCCCACCCATGTTGGCGTCCTCATTAACTGCTATTTTAGAGTTATTTTGAGCAAATGTAGAGAAAATTAGCTTGATAAAGATACAATGGCGGCCTCTATTAAAATAAACAATGCAATCAGGGGAAGTATTCAATGCAGGTAAAATTGCAGCAAAACATAGCAACAGCTAAAAAGCTGAATCTCGATAAAATTTCCAACTGGATCATAATATTTCCTGAGGATATCAATCAATACTACCCTTACGCGTCTGTATTCATGGAAAGAAGAAAGGCAACAGGAAGTAAAAAAACAGATACAAGCCCGGTAGTCTGTGATTTACCAAATAAACAGGCAAGTCATGTTGCATTGGCCTGTATCAAGGAAGATATATCAAGCTTCGCATTACTGACCCTGGCAAGAAAACTGGTAGCTGAACACGATGCCTATGAGACTAAAGAAATGGGTGTCTCGGTTGCAGGTTTTGATGAGACACAGACCGAAAGAATTATAGAAGCAATCATTGCTGCCATTCTTACGGCCTCTGCAGATATGCCCAGTTTCAAAAGTAAGAAGAAACAATCAGTAAAACTTTCCAGGATCTATGTTTACGGGATCAAAAAATCTCATGGCTTTAAACGCACCTTTGCAGAAGCAGAAGGAAATGCCCTGGCACGTTCATTGAGCATGTTGCCATCGAATAAATTAACACCGTCTATTTATCTTAGACGGGTTAAGGAACTGGCGAGAGACAATAAATGGAAGCTGGAATTCTATGACACTAAAGCATTACAGAAGAAAAAAGCAGGCGCCTTCCTGGCGGTATCTCAGGGAAGTCCAACAGCAGATGCCGGGATTGTTAGATTACATTACAAACCCACAGTAAAGTCACGCAAAGGTAAATTAACCCTGGTCGGTAAAGGTATTTGTTATGACACTGGAGGAACAAATCTAAAACCTGCAAATTACATGTTTGGTATGCACGAAGATATGCAGGGCAGTGCGGTTGCGCTGGGTACTTTTCTGGCATTAACGCGCATGAAAGTAAATTTTCCCGTGGAATGCTGGCTGGCCCTGGCCATGAACCATATAGGCCCCAAGGCCTATAAACCCAATGATGTGGTCACGGCATCCGATGGAACAACGATAGAAATTGTACATACCGATGCAGAAGGTCGCATGGTACTGGCTGACACACTGGCGCTGGCCTCAAAATTAAAACCAAAGTTGATGATTGATTACGCAACATTAACCGGTGCCTGTATATATTCACTAGGCACGGCCTATAGTGGTGCCTTCACCAATAAAGAAGAATTTATTCCAACCCTGATTGAAGCAGGCAAGGACAGTGGTGAACGCGTCTGGTCATTTCCTATGGATGAAGATTTTGATAAGGCAATTGAAAGTGATATCGCCGATGTTAAACAATGTTCCCTGGAAGCAGGGATGGATCATATCCTCGCATCAAGGTTTCTCCAGCGCTTCGTCAAAAATGACACGCCATGGGTACATATAGATTTATCCAGTAGTAATCGTAAAGGTGGTCTCGCACATATCCCTACAGATACCACGGGCTTCGGTATTCGTTTCACACTCAATTTTTTACTAGATAAAAAAATGATGTGATTCAATTTTCCAAATTAAGGAAGGTCTGAACAAGTTGCAAAATTCGTTTAGTCGTCATTCTGGCGTAGGCCAGAATCCAGTCAAAACAATTGTTTACTGGATGCTGGTATTCACCAGCATGACGAAGTGCGTACTTGATCAGAGTTTCCCATAATGATTAAGTCGATATCATTTGTGGAATATCAGTAGCACCATATAATTGACTCATCCTATGAGTACTATTATTGAACAACTTCCCACATTAGGCGTCGGCGCAAGCCTGAGCCTTTCATCCAAACCCGATCCGGTATCGTTGGTGAACAGTGCAGGTGGGCCAGATTTTGTTGAATATGCTGGCCTGGTTGATGTTGATGAGGCTGAGTGTGTACGGCCGGCTGGCGCAGCAGATGAAATACTGCAGGGTGTTGAGGCAGGTTTTCAACAACTTTTAACCTCCGGAATACTGAAACTTGCATAAACTATGAATTATTTTGATTTGAACTGCAGACAATGCCCGCGACTGGCAACTTTTCTTGATGAAGTAAAAGAAAAACATCCTGATTACCATGCCAGACCGGTAGCACCATTCGGTGTGGATGACCCAAAATTACTCGTCGTCGGGCTGGCGCCCGGGATGCATGGGGCAAATGCGACGGGCAGGCCCTTTACCGGCGATCATGCAGGTATTCTGCTGTATAAGGCACTATATCAGTATGGTTTTTCAAATCAGGAGTCTGCTGTTCGTGCTGATGATGGCCTGGAACTGATTAATTGCAGGATCAGCAATGCCGTGAAGTGCCTACCTCCAGCAAATAAACCGACCGGGGAAGAAATCAATGTTTGTAATCAATTTCTTAGCACAGAGCTGGAAACACTTTCCCCAGAGACAGTCATCCTGGCATTAGGGTTGGTTGCGCATAAAGCCGTCATCAAGGCACTTAATCTTAAGCAGAAAGATTATGCCTTTGGACATGGAAATACTGCGTCATTAGCAAATGGACAATGGCTGATAGATTCCTATCATTGCAGTCGATATAACACGCAAACACGTCGACTGACTGAGAAAATGTTCTTCGATATATTCAAGAAAGTACATGAACTAATTAATATAAATAACTGATTATATTATATTAATA
>JAIVVP010000075.1:0-7262 GCA_049189775.1 Gemmatimonadota bacterium
ATTCGCCCTATTTAACACCCATGCCTTATCGCGGAAAACCAAATCAACCGGGATACACGCGCTATGTGGCCGAGTTTATTGCTGAATTAAAGGGGATCAGTTTTGAACAGGTCGCAGAACAGACAACAGCTAATTTTTTCGAATTATTTAATATTAATAAACATTGATATAATTATATATATCAAATAGATAAAGATAATATCTCAAGTGAATTATCGATAATTTTCAGGTCGGTATAGAAGTGTGGTGAGAAACGAATACCTTCCAGTCGATTGGCACAAATAACTTTATTTTTCATTAACTTAGAATATATCTCAGTCATGTCCTTGCCAGTGATTTTAAAGGTGACGATACCAGCTCGTCGTTGTTCCGGGGCCGGTGTAAGCAGTTCAATATCAGCAAGATTATTAAGTTTATCAATAAGATAGGATGTTTTCTCAAGTATTGATGATGCAACATTATCCATACCAATCTCTTCGAACAGTGACAGGCTGGCGGATAGTGCGTGAATACCCAGCATATTAGGACTGCCACATTCAAATCTTCGGGCATTATTCGCTGGCGTCCAGGAATTGCGGGTGTAATCACCATGTTCTTCAACCATGTGCCAGCCAAACTGGTTTAATTGCAGCTTTTCCCGGATGTCTGCACGACAATAGAACAGGGCGATGCCTTCGGGTCCACACATCCATTTATGGGCATCTGCCATGACAAAATCGGCATTTATGGCCTGTATATCGAGCTCATGGGCGCCGATACTTTGAATAGCATCGACACAATAGTAAATATCGTTATCCCGGCAAAACTGGCCTAATTTTACCAAATCAAGCTTCAAACCTGTGCCGTACTGTACAGAGCTGATCGCCATTATCCTGGTATTTTCATCACAAGCGTTAATCAGGCATGTCTCTGGTGATTCATTTGTCATCACGTCAATCTTGCGCATTTCAACGCCATGTTGTGCCTGTGCTTCCCAGACTATGCGGTTTGAAGGGAATTCCTGATCCGTACTGACAACATTGTCACCATCATGCCAATCAATGCCACAGGCAACGACAGACAAGGCCTCAGACGTATTTTTCAACAAAGAGATGTCATCGGCAGAAGGCGCATTAAGTAACCTTTTAATCTGCGTCCTCAGCTTCGTTTCAGTCTCTAACCAATCCAGATATTTGCTTGCACCTGCATGCACATTTTCATCTGCAAATTGTTTAACGGCTTCAGCCGTTCTAACAGGCCAGGGAGAGACTGCAGCGTGGTTAAGATAATGAATGTCAGGGTCCAGTTTAAACTCAGACAGGTGTTCTGACTTGATATGATTATCTAGTAACATATGCGCATAATGTATATTATGTTAAATAGGAAAGCATATCTTATTTATATTTGTCATGCCCACCACGCCAGATTGAGATTAACAACCATGTGCCGCCAATACCCGCACCAATAAAACCGAAGAAACCAAACAATGGTAAACCAAATATCATTGGTCCCCCTTTTACAGTCATAACAATCGATGTACCAATGATTAACGCTGAAGTGACAAGCCCTACGGTAATGCGACTGGCTGAACGATCCAGTTCATTTGCAAAACGATCCAGACTTGTTATTTCTATACTCATCTGTACCGTCCCGCGCCGCACTGCTCTTAATAAGTGACGTAAATCACCAGGTAGATCAGATAATACGTTGGCAAGCTCCAGCAGATTTTTCCAACTGCGCTTTGCGAGGATGGCCGGTTGATAGCGAGATAAAATAGCATTTTCATAAAACGGTGTGACTTCAGCAGCCATGTCAAAGTCAGGATCCAGTTGTATCCCCAGGCCCTCTAATGTAATAAAAACCTTGATTAACAAGGCCAGATCTGACGGCAGGATCAACTCATAGTCACGCATGATAATCGTCAGATCAGTCAGCATCGTTGTTATATTAAGCTGCTTGAGTGGAACACTATGATAATTATCAAGAAAAGCATCAATATCACTGGCAAGGTTCTCAGTCTGAATTTGAACACCTCCAGCCCAGTCAAGCATCACATTGATTACTTGCTCAGTGTCACGCAGCACTAAACCACGAAGCAGGTCTATGAGTTGGTCTCTGCGCCTTTCAGACAAGTTTCCTATCATACCGAAGTCAATAAAGACGATACGATTATCAGGCAGGCAATAAATGTTTCCAGGATGTGGATCAGCATGAAAGAATCCATCTTCCAATATCATCTTTAATACAGCGTTTGCTCCCCTTCTTGCCAGTAACTTACAATCAAGGTCTGAATCTTTTAATCTATCCAGGTCACTAGCAGGGATACCATCAATAAATTCCTGTACATTGATACGTTCGCTGGTCCATTGCCAATAGACCTTTGGAACCTGAATGTTTTCATCATCGGTGAAGCTTTCTGCGATCCGTTCGGCATGGCGACATTCACTGGCGAAATCCAGTTCACGTCGAAGAGATCGCGAAACCTGTTGTACGATGCGGCCAGGCTGATAGCGGCGCAATTCCAGTATTTCTGATGCGGCAATGTCAGCCAGCCTTGCGAGCAGACGCAGGTCTGCTTCAATGACAGGACGAATATCCGGGTGACGTATCTTGATAATAACTTCATCACCATCTTCTGTGCGTGCACGGTGCACCTGTGCAATTGAACCAACAGCCAGGGCTTCAGTGTCGAAGTGTGCAAAAATATTTTCTGGTGTGTCACCCAGATCTTCTTCTACTTGTGATCGTAGATTTTCGAACGGTTGGGCGGGAACTTGATCTTGCAGCTTTTCGAATTCATCAATCCACTCCGGAGCAAACAAGTCCACACGGGTCGCAAGGATCTGCCCCAGTTTGATAAAAGTTGGACCCATTTCTTCAAGGGCATGGCGCACACGTTGTGGTGGCTCCATCTGTGCCATATGTCCTACATCCTTCCAACGTAAAACTTTACCGGCTTTTTCCATCAGCCCTGTCATACCCAGGCGTTGTACTATATCGCCAAAACCATAGCGTATTAGTATGGAAGCAAGTTCATGTAATCGTCCCAGATCACGAGCCGACTTTAACGTTTCCCAAAGCATGATTCTGTTGTCAGTCCTCTTTCTTGCTTGCCTGGTTTTCTTTTTTCGTCTCTTTAATAGAGTCCGCTATGCCATCCAGAAAGCCACTGGCAGCGCGGGCAATATCTTCCGCAAATGACTTTGTCGCTTCGCTGACTGCGGCCATATTTTCCATTCCTGTCTTTTCTATTTGTTTGGTCAAATAGATAATTTCTTCACTTGCCTGCTGACCAACGGCCGTACCGCTATTTTTAAAATGATTGGCAAGATCCTGTAAGGTATCACTAGCGACAGTTTTACTACCTTTTGCCACCTCGTTTAGTGACTCAATAAAGATATCTTCCAAAGCGGAAAGGTCATCCGTTGCCCGTTTTAGATCGTGTTCGGTGAAGTCTTTAATACGCCCGGCCGTCTCCTCAATTGCCAGTTTTGATGCATATGCAGATTTCCCCAGGGCTTCATCAAGCCCCTCAGTCACCTCTTTCAGCGTGTCTTTCATACGATCAGAATTAAGTTTTGCAGCGTCTTCTGCCCCCGCTAACACGGCCTTGATGACCGCTTTAATATGCTCAAGATCCAGTTGATGCCTGCGTAGTGCCTCAATGGTAATGTCACGGACCTCAGCACTAATATTTTCACTGTATTTGACTGCTTCTTCAGTTGCTGCTCGTGCCTGTTCGACAGGCGTCTGTTTTGTGTCTTTGCTCATAATTGACCCCTTCTCGTTTCAGTTCAGCAAGTATCTGCCTTAAATACTGTCTGTAGAGTATGACTATTCTAACAATTCTCTCATTTGATCTATACCCAAACTACTTGGAAATGTAGATTAATAACTGGGCCACACAAATGAAAAATAATTATAAACAATGAAATCGGCATACACTAAAATACAGATATATACTTACAATATTACTGGCATTGAGCCAGGCAAATTTAAGCCAGAAAATTAAGGAACGCTCATGGGTAAAGTCATCAAGATACTAGCAGGTTTATTCGTTGTCACAATTATCGGGATCGTGGTTGTCGTCAGCACGCTCGATGTAAACCAATATAAAGGCGAAATAACACAGGTAGTCGAAGACACAACGGGTAGAAAACTGATTATTGATGGTGACATAGGTTTTAAGATATCTCTAATCCCTACCGTGGTGATTGAGGATGTTAAGTTCGCTAATGCCAGTTGGGGCTCAAAACCAGACATGGTGACACTGGGTAAATTTGAGGTTCAGGTATCACTGATGCCACTATTGAGCGGCAATATTCAGGTGAACAGAGTGATATTGCTGGCACCAGAAATTTTGCTTGAGACCGATAAGAAAGGTAAGGGTAATTGGGTACTGGATATTGAAAAAGCAAAGGAAAAAGCACCCCCCTCTTCTGAATCAGACATGCCATTACCCGCCATTGTCGTTAATGAAGTGCACATTGAGAATGCCAGGATTACCTATAAGGATGGTGTCACTGGGAAAGAAACTACAGTCGTTATTGAAAATATCGAGACCAGATCAGACAGTTTTGATGACCCACTTTCCTTGCTCGTGAAAGTTGTCTATCAGGAAATTCCGATCAAAATTGAAGGCTCACTCGGTTCTGTAAATCAGCTCATGGCCAATGATAAATATCCGGTTGATCTGGATATTGAAATCAGTGATGCAAAAATCGGGTTGCATGGGTTGGTGGCGAAGCCAATGGAAGGTAAAGGTCTTGATCTGGAACTAAAATTTAATGTCGAATCACTGTCAAAACTCTCAAAGTTGGCCGAAACTGAATTACCTGCGCTCGGACCAATCAACTTTACTGGCAAACTTTCAGATGGCAAGAATTCCTATTCAATAAAATCATTGAAATTACAGGTGGGAAAAACAGATCTGTCTGGTGATATAACAGCAAATCTTGCAGGTAAGCGCCCTGCGATCGCAGCCAGGCTAAGTTCAAACAGTATTGATCTGGTTGAACTGTCCGGTGGTGAAACAGCTGCCAAAAAAGAAGCAAAGAAAGAACGCCTGTTCTCTCCAGATCCCCTGCCCCTGGAAGCACTTAAATCTGTAAATGCTAATGTGACCATTAATGCCAAACAAATTAAAACCAGTAGCCTGGTTTTAGCCAAGACCAAGATTGTGTTAACACTGAAAAATGGCAATCTATCTATTAAACCACTGAGTACGCTGGTTGCTGGTGGAACGATGAACGCTAACATTGGTTTGAATGCCAGCGGCAAGACGGCAAAACTGGTGACGGATATTAGTATTAAAGGGCTTGAGCCTGCGCAACTTGAATATTTCAAGGGCAGGATTAAAGGTAGCAAAACAGATGTCACCATCAAGGCTAAGGGTAGCGGCAACAGCGTCAGTAAAATCATGGCAGGTCTGAATGGCCAGCTCCTGGTTAAAATCGGTAAAGGTGAGCTCAAGGATTCCAAAACAAAAGCTGTGGGCACTGACCTGTTTAGTCTGCTGAATCCAACGGCATCGACCCGGGAAGGTACTCTGCTGGAATGTGGTGTCATAAATTTCAAGATAAAAGATGGTATTGCAACTGCGGATAAAGGAATTGCATTTGCTGCTAACACAATGAATGTCATTGGTAGTGGAACGATTGATTTAAAAACCGAAAAGCTGGATATTGGTATCACCCCACAGGCACGAGAAGGTGCCGGGATCAGTGTCGGTCAGTTAGCAGAACTGGTCAGAGTCCGAGGAACACTTGCAAATCCAAAACCAGGCGTGGATACCATGGCAGCATTAAAGGCGGGCGCAGGTGCTGCAGCTGCAATTGCAACGGGTGGCTTATCGATTTTGGCACAGGGCTTGTTGGACCGCTCGATGGCGGACGAGGATCCCTGTGCAACAGCATTAGGACAAAAACCGGCGAAGACGACCACGGCCAGCAAAGAACCTGAAAAATCTACCACGACCAAGGCAGTTGATTCGGTAAAAGAAACTGGTAGTGCGGTATCAGATAAAATAAAGGGTTGGTTTAAATAGACAAAAGATTCAGTCTGGACATATATTTGATTGTTAATCTAGATCGTTAATGCCTTAACCGCGTCATTGGTACTCAAAAAGATCTTGCCTGGCTGCATGTGATAGAGAAAATCACTCTGTCTCAGGTGATCCATGACAGGTCCCTTGACCTCTGCAAGGTGCAGGGTTATTCCCGCCTCTTTTAAATCCATAGTCATTTTTTCAAGTGACTCCAGTGCACTGTGGTCGATACGATTAACAGCACTGCAAATGAGCACCAGGTGTTTCAAATCAGGTTGTTCTATCACAGCACTGGAAATAACATCCTGCAGATAGGCGATGTTGGCAAAATAAAGACTTTCATCGATTCGTATTAACAATAATTCAGGCCAGGACTCAACTTGATGGCGACGTACGTTCCTGTAATGTTCGGTTTCCGGAACGCGCCCGACAATCGCGACGTGCGGGTGCCCTGCTTTCCATTGATGAATCCCCAGGGACAATAACACGCCAAGTATCAGACCTGTTTCCAGATCAAAGAGTAGAACTCCTGCAAAAGTAATAAATAATGTTGAAAAATCACCTTTGTCATAACGCCATGTCGATAGCGCTGCATCAACATCGATCAGTGGTATGACTGCCATGATAATAATCGCAGCAAGTGTCGCATGGGGCATGTAATAGAAATAAGGCGTAAACCAGATGGCAACCACGGCGACAAGCAAGGCAGTTACGATGGATGCAAGTTGTGTTTTGGCGCCGGCAGTGAAATTCACCATCGAACGACTGAATCCACCTGCAATGGGCATTGAACCGATGACTGCAGAGCCAAGATTCGAAAGTCCAAGTGCCATCATTTCCTGATTTGGATGTATTTTCTGTCGACGTCTGTTGGCAAGCACCTTGGCTATAGAAACAGTCTCAACGTAGGCAATAATGGTAATGATTATTGCAGAAGGTATAAGGTCTTTGATGTTTGCAGATTTAATGAACCCAAGTGAAAATTCCGGAAAGCCTGATGGAATATTCCCTACGGTACTGACGTTGTAACTATCCAGTTTCAACAGAAAGACCAGGGCTGTGCTGATAACAACAATAAATAATGGCCCGGTACGGCCTAATGCCCTGGCGTGTTGATTGTCAATGTTACATTTGGTTGATAGTTTTTCTATTGCTGGCTTAAGAAACACAAGCCCAAGAATACAGGCCAGGCCAATTGAAAATGTGGGCACATTGAACTGACTGGCGTTCTCGGCCA
>JAIVVP010000076.1:0-7257 GCA_049189775.1 Gemmatimonadota bacterium
CCCGGGAATTGATTCACGCGATTCATGAATTAATCGCAGATAAAATGTTCCCGGTAATATTTGACCCCGTCCTACAATCAACAACAGGCCATGATTTTTCGAACAAACAGATGTGTTCTTTAATCTCCGAACTGCTATTGCCTGTTACTACGGTGATCACACCCAATCTCGAAGAAGCATTGCAACTAACCGGGACACTGACACCACAAGCAGCCGCTGAAAGATTTCTTGAGATGGGCTGTAAGAATATATTAATAACAGATACGGAAGCATCTGAAATACAAATCATTAATCATCTTTATCAAGAAGATGGACAGACTCAAACATTTACCTATGAGCGTTTACCTGGAAGTTTTCATGGATCAGGTTGCACACTGGCCTCTGCGATCAGTGCAAATCTTGCCAAAAATATTGAACTCACCACAGCAGTTGAACAAGCACAGGAATTCACCTGGGCCAGTCTCAAGCACGGTCTAAAATTAGGCAAGGGACAACTACACCCGAATCGCTTTTTTCAACAGTCAGAAATTAAATAGTTTTGAGATTCGAAATGAAAGGGCTTTATGCCATTACTGATACGGCTAACCTTAGCTCAGAGATAATGCTTGCCAGGACTGAGGAAATCCTGCGCGCAGGTGCAAGACTTCTGCAATATAGAAATAAACAGGCAGATGAAAACACGCGCATTGCCGAGGCCGAAGAACTCCACGTATTATGCCGACAATACTCAGTGCCTCTGATTATTAATGATGATATTGCCCTCGCAATTCAAACAGGTGCCGATGGCGTCCATTTGGGCAAGACTGATTCGACTATTGCTGATGCGAGAGAACAACTTGGAAATAAGGTAATGATTGGTTGTTCCTGTTATAACGATCTGGATCGTGCACAACAAGCCTCAAAGTCCGGCGCTGACTATATCGCTTTCGGTGCATTCTTCTCCTCACCCAGCAAACCTGATGCAGCCCATGCGACACCTGACATAATTCAAACAGCCAAACAAAGATTTAAGCTCCCTGTGGTTGCCATTGGCGGCATTACACCGGAAAATGGACAGTCTTTAATTGAGGCGGGGGCCGATATGCTGGCTGTTATTAGCGGACTATATGCGTCAGAAACCCCGTTTAATACAACAACAAAATACATAAATATGTTTAAGACTGAATCATGACAAAGAATTTATTTAAAGCAGCACAAGAACACATCCCCGGTGGTGTTAACTCGCCAGTTCGCGCATTCAAATCGGTGGGTGGTGATCCGGTATTCCTGGCCAGAGCCCGGGGTGCTTATGTTTTTGACAGTAATGGCAAACAATATATTGATTATGTAGGTTCATGGGGCCCCATGGTCCTTGGTCACGCTCACCCGGATGTCATCAAGGCAGTACAGGAAACTGCAGCCAATGGACTCAGTTTTGGTGCACCGACAGAACTTGAGACACAAATGGCCAACAAGATTTGTGAAATCATGCCGAATATTAAAAAGGTACGCATGGTTAGCTCAGGCACAGAGGCTGCCATGAGTGCGATCCGACTCGCACGCGGTTTCACCGGCAGAGACAAGATTGTTAAATTTGAAGGTTGTTATCATGGTCATGCAGATTCATTATTAGTTAAAGCCGGTTCAGGTGCATTGACACTGGGCGTGCCAACATCGCCTGGCGTACCTGCAGATCTCGCCCAACATACACTCACCTTGAGTTATAACAATCCAGAACAGCTTGAAGAACTGTTTAAAGAAATCGGTGATCAAATCGCGGCCATTATCGTGGAACCGATTGCTGGCAATATGAATTGTGTTCCCGGTACACAGGAATTTCTTGAAACCTTACGCCGTGTCTGTGATCAACATCAGAGTGTGCTCATCTTTGATGAAGTCATGTCCGGGTTCCGTGTCGCCCTTGGTGGTGCGCAATCAATCTACAACATCACACCTGACCTGACTGTATTAGGTAAAGTCATCGGCGGTGGCATGCCGGTCGGTGCCTTTGGCGGTCGTGAAGATATCATGAACCACATAGCGCCTGATGGTCCGGTTTACCAGGCAGGCACACTATCCGGCAACCCGGTAGCGATGAGTGCAGGACTCACCACATTAAACCTCATCTCTGCACCAGACTTCTTTGAAGAATTAACAGAGACAACCAATACCCTGGTTAATGGATTACAGGAAGTAGCAGATGCAGCAGGTATTCCTTTTACCACCAATGCAGTCGGCGGCATGTTCGGATTATTCTTCAGCGAAGCAGATTCTGTTTCTTCATTTGATCAAGTCATGAACTGCAATCAGGAACGCTTCAACACCTTCTTCCATGGCATGTTAGAAAAGGGAGTCTATCTCGCGCCCTCGTCATTCGAAGCAGGCTTCGTCTCAAAGGCGCACACTAATGAAGATATTGAGAAAACGATCAGTACTACGAATGAAATAATGAAAAAATTATAGGGAACTACTATGGACGAAGTTTACGTATCTGAAGTCATGACAAATAATCTCACGGCCTGTTCACCCGATACGGCGATAAAAGATGTAATAAATATATTGAGTCGTAATCGTCTATCGAGCCTGGTTATTACTGAAAATGATGAGCCTGTTGGTATCATTACCGAACGTGATTTGGTCGCAATAATAGATGAAATGTTGAATGATGGAGTCCGTGATAATTTACCCATCAATCTCTTTATGACCAGCCCTGCCTATACAATACGCAGCGAGGTTACCTTGAAGGAAGCTGTAAAGTTTTCACTAAATAAAAAAATCCGTCATCTACCCGTTGTTAATGAAAAAAATAAACTCGTTGGCTTGTTAACGCAAACCAATATGATCATTGGCTTATCTTGAATTACTGGCGTAATAGTTTTTCAAAAATATTGAACTCTACCGGAAACAGTAACGGTAACCTTACTGGTCCCCGCCTCCACCGCTGGTGCACCCGATATCTCCATAGATTGCATCATTGACCTTTGAGCATGCACAACCGGCGGTCGATAACCACCTGCATTGATGTTCAGATTGATAATCCTGTGATTTTTATCAGGCATATTTTTCTTAACAATTTCAACACGTGCCAGAAACGCCTGCATGGCTTCCTCGATCAATTCATTCTCGATTGTGACCCGTGTTTCTGTGGTCGGAACAAAGCTCATATGTTTAACCTGTAGTTTTTCCTGAAGCTTTCCTACCAACTCTGTCAAATCAGCAATATTTACACTCTTGATCTCTATTTGCTGACTCGCACGCCAACCAATAACCACCTGTTTCCTGTATGTGGGATAGGTTTGATAACTTTTAGTCTGACTCTGAACGGCTGAATATTTTTTAATGACTGCAAGTGCCCACTGCATATCTGTATTTATCTTTGCAGCAAGACCTGAAGTATCAGAGCCTTCGTGTTCAGTGGCTAGCAAGACAATCATTTGATCGTTAGGAATTTCTCGCTCAGCCTGAGCTTGTAAACTCACTGTGTTAAACAGTGTTTCATCATCGGCAAATGATGGGAAAGTATAGAACATCATCAGACAGGCCATTAGTACATGACCAAAGCATTTATTTTCCTGCATCACGCCTCCTCCCATCATCAGTCCTTAAAGCAGATCAGATACCTAGCCTGCCTGATCCATATCAGACAAATTCTCTTCTGCCAGATCATCTTCAGAAACAACAAAACCATCTTCATCAGCATAGATATAGTCTCCCGGACTGATGATGACATCAGCAAAACTAACAGCAACATCACGTTCACCAACACCTTTTTTGACACTTTTACGTGGATTCGTATTCAAGGCCTTCACTCCAATTGCCATATTGGCAATCACAGCAGAATCTCGAATACAACCATAGACGATGATGCCTGCCCAATCATTATCTTTGCCGAGTTCTGCCAGCATATCACCCAGCAGGGCACATTTTAAAGATGCATCACCATCGACAACCAATACCCGACCTTCACCAGGCTCTTCAAGTGCTGCCCTGACCAGTGAGTTATCTTCAAATACCCTGACCGTTGATGCTGGGCCACAAAATTTCAGATTGCCACCATAATCGTTAAACATGGGGGTTGCGATCTGAAGCTTTTCTTCAAATTCATCGTAGAGATCGGCAGTTGCAAATGTCATCTTTCTTTATTCCTTCAAAAGTACATGAAAAGGTATGGGTGAAAAACATAAAGACATGTAATGTACAATATCCGAAATAAAACGCTTCACATTTCACTTTTAACACTTCACTTTTTCCCAGGTCGCTTCCAGTCTGACATGGATTTCTGTGGTGTTCGGCTTAACGCCAATTCATTCTCGGCGACATCCTTTGTAATCGTGGTTCCTGCCGCTATCGTTGCTCCAGAACTGACTGAGACAGGCGCTACGAGCTGAACATCTGAGCCAATAAAAACATTATCACCAATAATGGTTTTATGTTTATTGGCACCATCATAATTACAGGTAATCACACCCGCACCAATATTAGTATTTGTTCCGACTTCGCTATCACCAATATAACTTAGATGATTAACCTTGGAGCCACTACCTACGACAGATTTTTTAATCTCAACAAAGTTTCCGATATGTACGTTTTCATTCAGTACTGTCTCAGGCCTGATTCGGGCAAAGGGGCCTATGCGACAGGCTTTTCCTATCACGGCATTTTCTATCACAGAGTTTGGCAAAATTTCAACATTATCATCGATAATAGTGTCTTTGATAATACAATTCGCACCGATACGAACTCCGCTACCAATCTTTAACCGACCTTCTAATATAACGTTGATATCAATATAACAATCAGAATCAATCTCCAGATCACCTCTGAGATCAAAACGACCCGGATCCATAATGGTGATGCCCCTGCGCATTAACTGATGTGCCTGTATCAATTGATAATAGCGTTCCAGTTCTGCCAATTGTGCACGATCATTCACACCTCTAATCTCAACTTCAGAATATGGCTGAACGGCATTGACTTTTATCCCGTCATTAACCGCCATCTCGATGACATCGGTTAAATAGAATTCACTCTGTGCATTATTGTCTTCAAGTTTTTCTACCCATTGTTTCAGTGCCTTACCATTGACAACCATCATCCCGGTATTAATTTCGCGAATTTTCTTTTCGTCCTTTGACGCATCTTTTTCTTCAACAATTCGAGAAACTTCATCATTTTTATTTCTTACGATGCGACCGTAACCGCGAGGATCTTCTACAAAGGTAGTTAAAAGTGAAAACGTGGTTTCTTCTGCAGCATTTACCAGATCGCTAAGAGTTTCATTGGTAATCAACGGGACATCACCATATAGGACCAACACAAGATCCTTGTCTGGAATATTTGGCAAGGCCTGCTTGACCGCATGACCAGTACCTAGCTGTTCTTTTTGTTCAACCCAGTCAACATCAAGGTGGGAGTGTTCTTCAATAAGCTGATCACCACCGTAGCCGTAGATGATATGGATACCACGTGTCTCCAACATCGATGCGGTATGGTGGACATGTTCCAGAAGTGATTTGCCAGCAAGTTGATGTAATACCTTTGGCAACTCGGAATACATCCGGGTGCCCTGACCCGCTGCTAGAATGATAATGCTAAGTGACATGATGAAACTGAGTCTACTGAATGACGAACAAGTGTCAAATCATCATGTTGATAATACTATCAACATGATGATGAAACGCCGTTTAAATGGAGAAATATATTTTAGGAACGGCCTGAACGACCACGTAACTTTTGCAGGGCCTCATATTTTGCCCTGGCTTCAATCATTTGCTGTTGCACATGGTCAAAATCAATATCATCAGCCCGGTGTTCAAATGCATGTTCGGCTTCTTCTTTTGCCTTCAGGACTGCAGCCTCATCCATATCTTCTGTCCTTGAGGCGCTGTCAGATAAAATGGTGACCACGTGTGGTTGTATTTCAAGTAAGCCACCAGACACAAAGAATGATTCTTCTTTATTGTCAGGCAATTGCAACCTGACTAAGCCCGGTTTTAAGGTCGTCACCAGGGGAGTATGTCTGGGGGCAATGCCCAGCTCACCCATCTTTCCTGGAACAAACACCATCTCGGCCAAACCGGAATAAAGTTCTGTTTCAGCACTTACAATGTCGACATGAATTGTCATGGTCATTATTTGTTATTCCTCAGAATTCCCATGGGGCCTATCAGGCCTCGGCCTTCATTGATTCCGCTTTCTCAACGGCTTCTTCGATAGTCCCTACCATATAGAAAGCCTGTTCTGGCAGATGATCGTATTCACCATCAACAATTCCCTGGAAGCCCTTGATGGTATCTTTCAGTGGTACGTACTTGCCTGGTTGGCCAGTGAAAACCTGGGCCACTGTGAATGGCTGTGAGAGAAAACGTTGAATCTTACGTGCCCGCGTCACAGCCAGCTTATCTTCTTCAGAAAGCTCATCCATACCCAGAATCGCGATAATGTCACGCAATTCCTTATAACGCTGCAATGTATTCTGTACTGCACGGGTTGTATCGTAATGTTCCTGTCCAACCGTTAAAGGGTCTTTCTTACTCACTGAAGCAACTGAGTGCGTAGGCATGCGATAATGGCTGCTACTTGTCGCTCAATTATTGCGAACAGTCGGGAGCGACTCCTTGCTTTCGGCAAAACAGGAGAAATTACTGGAACCATGTTGCAGCGTAACGAGCAAGGCGCCCCAAGGCCGATCGCTATCGAATTCCCCGGTGGCCCCCACACTGGCGAGAGATACAACGCGGACCTCTCCTTCTGCCCAAATCCAGTCTGTATATGCGGGCATGCAGAGCTGAGACTCTTCTGTGATCCACCAGGTGAGATGGAGGAATCAGCCCCGGAATTTCGCTTCGATTTAGATCTCATTGAACGAGCACTCGCCACCGCCAAAAAGGAAGGCAGAAAATATGATCGCAACATAGGTCAGGCCTTTGTTGAGCAGATGCGGGAAGAGGATTGGCAACTGCTCTGGGAACACTACTTCGCATTCAAACGAAAAAGGACCAAAGAGACGCCGGATGAGGAATTGGAAACCCATTTTCCGGTTGCCGAGATCGAGGCATCCGGAGCAACAGTGGGATTTCAGGAGATTCTGCCCTTCACCGAGGACCTACTGGTCGAAGCGGACGGTAGCCATTACCTATTTGACGACCAATACTGTGTACGCAGCGACTGCAATTGCACCACAGCCTATCTCACATTGGTCGAAAAGGTGACTGAGGAGTGTGTCGAGAAACCGGATATGGCGGTACTTTCGATCGACTATCGCTCCGGTCAATGGCA
>JAIVVP010000077.1:0-7158 GCA_049189775.1 Gemmatimonadota bacterium
CAGTAGATCACCAGCACGCAGAGCCCTTCTTGCAACCTTGTCTTCATATGCAGGCCCGATGCCGCGTCCAGTTGTACCGATTGCATCATTACCTTTGGCTTTTTCCCGCGCCTGATCAAGTGCAATGTGATAGGGCAGGATCAATGTGCATGCTTCACTTATCTTTAATCGTTCACTAGTCTCAATGCCGTTTCCTTCAAGCATGGAAATTTCATCCAGCAAGGCCGTCGGACTTAAAACGACACCATTGCCAATCAAACATTGCACGCCTTCGCGTAATATCCCGGAAGGGATCAGATGCAATACTGTTTTGTTTCCCTCGATAATGACTGTATGCCCGGCATTATGTCCACCCTGAAAGCGTACAACAGCCGCAACCTGATCTGTCAAAAGATCAACAATTTTACCTTTACCCTCATCACCCCATTGAGTACCGAGAACGACAATATTTTTACCCATTAAAAATTTTCACCCATTTAAGATTGCTCGTACAAGCATTAGATTATTATTAATATTATTTTTACTGTGGGACGACAGCCCACTGTCCATCTTTATATTCAAGTTGCCTGTCGCAAGCCATATCTTCTGGCGCATCACTCTGCCCTGGTAATTCGCAAATAACAATTTCACCCTGGTTTCGTAAGTTGTTTATCGCTTCCAGTTGGCCCGGCTCATCACTGCATGGTGCATAGATACCCATGTTGTTTTCAAGCGCTAAAGTACCCAGGCCAAGCAAGGTTTTAATATCTGTACTAAACCCGGTTGCCGGACGTGCTCGTCCAAAGGCACTGCCGATATCATCATATCGCCCACCAAAAGCAATACCCTGGCCATGACCTGGCGCGTAGGCTGTAAAAACGATACCGGTATGATAGTGATATCCACGCAACTCGGAAAAATCAAAATTAAGTGTTACCTCAGGCATCCTTTTGCCGATAAATTCGATGATTTTCTGCAATTCATCCAGACACTCCTTAATTTCTGAACTAATGCTGTCAAAGAAAACCCTGGCTTCTTTGAAATCATTGATCGAACCATTCGAGGTAATTAATGCCTTGAACATCTGCCCTGCTTCGGCAGATAAAGACCCTGCAGAAATCATATCGTCCAGTTCAGGCATCGCCTTACGCTGGAGCGCATCAAATAATTCCGCTTCCAGCTCATCATCAAGCTTCGCCAGTTGCACCAGCTTGTTGTAAATGCCAACATGACCAAGATCGACATGAATCTTTTCGACACCTGCTTTATTTATCGTTTCGATCATCAGGCACAAGACTTCTGCATCGCTCTCGAATCCCTTATGTCCGTACAACTCGGCACCTACCTGCAATGGGCTTCGATTACCGCCGGTATCTTCAGGGCGTGTATGCAGTACCGTTCCCAGGTAGCATAACCTTGTCGGCACTTCTCGTTTCAGATTATGTGCATCAATCCTGGCAACCTGTGGTGTTGTATCAGCGCGTACACCCATTAAGCGACCACTCATCTGATCCGTCAGTTTGAATATTTGCAGATCCAGGTCTTTACCTGTCCCTGTCAACAAGGAATCCATGTACTCAATCATTGGCGGGATGACTAACTGGTATCCCCAGCTTGTATAGAGATCAACAATCTCCCGGCACAGCTTATCCAGCTGCCCGGCACGGGGCGGCAGAATCTCTTCTATCCCTTCAGGTAATATCCAGCTATTTTGATTTTTCATTATTGTGTTTTAAAACTTATAAACTTTTGTGTGGAATTTAATGCACCAAATAAAGTAGTACTAATCCAGACAACATACTTGTCAATCCTATGAATCGTAATTTTGTATCTTCCATACTTGCGACCAGAACGAACATCTTACGTAAGCCCGCAGGATTACAAAATGGCATGATGCCTTCGATTATGAAGACCAGGGCTATTGCCGTTAAGAATTCACTCCACATAAAACATTCCTACAACCATTATTGTCACGCACATTCCAGGCCTGTCGGAGATATCCTGATTGATTACAGGATATCTCTGATTCAGTCCGGGGTGTATACCCAAGTAATTTGGGTATAGATCTATCGACCTTGCGGATGATTGAAATATTTAAAGAAATCCGAATCAGGTGAGATTAGCAGGATATCCTTTTGCCCACTAAAACTGTTCTTATACGCCGAGAAACTTCTATACATGGCATAAAACTCCTCGTCCTTGCCAAAGGCAGCCGCATAGGTCTCAGTGGCCTGTGCATCACCCTCACCGCGGACAATCTCGGCATCACGATAGGCATTGGCTAATATGACTTCTCGTTCCCTGTCGGCCGTTGCACTGATTCTTTCAGCGGCTTCTTCACCCCGTGCACGAAAATCCTTGGCAACACGCAAGCGCTCAGCGCGCATTCTTTCATAAACCGAATGGCTCACTTCTTCAGGCAAGTCGATTCTTTTGGTTCTGATGTCGACCACCGTGACTCCTAACTCCTGTGGTAATTGAGATATTGTTGATGCAACTGCATCGAATATCTCACCACGATCACCAGCCACCACTTCCTGTACAGTTTTCTTGCCGAACTGATCACGCAGTGCCCGGGTAATTCGCTGCTCAAGCAATCCATTCGCGTATTGAATATCACCACCAAGGGATATTGTATAAAATTTATCAACATCAGAAATACGCCATTTAACGTAATAATCAACAATCACATCTTTTTTCTCTTTCGTAAGAAAACGCTGTGGCTCCTGATCAAGGTTTAACAATCTTGCCTCAAAAGTCTGTGAGGTATTTACACCAGGCATTTTAAGGTGCAGGCCTGGTTTGTAATCTGACCTCTCGATTTCACGAAATTTAAAAACAATTGCCTGCTCCCATTGTTCAACCTTGAACAGGGAAACTGAAGCAAGCAATGCCAGCAAAACAACTGAAATAATAATTTTTGGTCCCATGATTAACGTACTCCTCTACTTCTGCTTTCAGTCTGGCCAGAGCTGGAATCCTGAATTCTTGATTGAGCATCTGATCTAAATTGTCCAGGAACTGATAAAACATTCTGGGGTGTATTACTACGCCGCTCTAATAGTTTATCAATTGGCAGATACATCAAACTATTGCCACTATCAGTATCCATAAATACCTTACTGGAATTTGAAAACACAGACTCAATCGTATCGATATAAAGACGCTGGCGCGTCACTTCAGGTGCGCGCTGGTATTCAGCAAGTAATTGCTCGAAACGACTGGCTTCACCTTCAGCTTTGGCAATAACCTTTGCCTTATAGCCGCTCGCTTCTTCACGTAAGCGCGCAGCGCCACCTCTTGCCTTTGGAATAATATCGTTTTTATAAGCTTCTGCCTGGTTGACTGATTTCTGCTCATCCTCTCTTGCCTTGATGGCATCATCGAAGGCAGCCTTGACTTGTTCAGGTGGCTTTGCTGATTGCATTTCCACCTTGGCAATTACGATTCCAGACCCGTAAAGATCCATGATTTCCTGAATCAATACTTCCTGTCTCTGGGCAATTTCACTTCGACCTTCTGTCAGGACAAAATCAAGTTCACTCTTACCAATCACTTCACGTACGGCACTTTCTGTCACCTGTCTTAGTGTTGCAGCAGGGGCATAAAGATTAAACAGAAAATCAGCCGGATTCCTTATTTTCCATTGCACCGCAACTTCAACATCCACAATATTTTCATCTTGAGTCAACATGTTTGCTTTATGCGTAATCGAGCGCAATTGCCCGACATTAACCTTGATCACTTTTTCTACTGGACGTGGGAAACGCAGGCTAAGTCCAGGTGGCAGATCGGCCACGTGTTCACCAAAACGCAAGACAACGCCACGTTCCTGTTCGTCTATCGCGTAGAAAGAATCGAATGTAAACCAGGCAATCAGTGCGATAAAAATAAATGCTGTGGGTAATGCGCCACCACCTCCAGCTCCAGACCCATTGGATGACTTCTTGCCAAAAATTCCACCAAGACCTTCCTGCATCTTGCGTACAATTTCATCCAGATCCGGTGGTCCATCACCATTATTCTTTTTGCCCCCATTATTACCCCAGGGATCTTTACCATTATTACCGTCAGGCGGTTCATTCCAACCCATTATGTGTTTTCTCCAATTTCCAGGCATTACGCCAAAAGTGTTGTGTTACTGTTCGTGTCATTCTCAAAGCTGCTTATTGTCTCACTGTAGCAAGACATCTTCCAGACCCGATTCCATGCTTACTGCCTGGCTTAATTCCAGGCCAGATTCACGGAAAATCTGGTCTAATCTATGTGATTCCATATCGACTTCCATCATCCAGCCGCCCTTCTCGTCATATTCTTCATTCCGTACAACACCCATATCAAACAAATGAGCACGTAATTTACCTGCAGAGGCCGGTATATTCAGTCGGTGGTGCTGAACCCTGGAGCGGATGAACTGGATAATTGAATCTAATAAGCCCTCAATGCCTTCTCCGGTTTTGGCCGATAACCAGACCCTTCCCGGAAAACCATTCTCATCTGTTTCCACCCGTGCGCTTAACGCTTCATTTTGATCAATCTTGTTATAAACCTCAATTTGCGGCACATCTTCTGCGCCAATTTCACTGATAACCTGATTCACCTGTTGCATCTGGCTGTCACGTTGCTCGCCGGTAACATCAACAATATGCAGCAATAAATCAGCTTCCCGGGTTTCCTCCAGTGTTGCATGAAAGGCATCCACCAGATCATGAGGAATATGCCTGATAAATCCTACTGTATCGGTCAATATCACCGGGGTTGCAGGTGCTAATTCAATACGACGAAAGGTCGGATCAAGTGTCGCAAAAAGTTTATTGGCGACATATACCTTCGAACCTGTGAGCCGATTGAACAAGGTTGATTTACCGGCATTGGTATAGCCCACCAGTGACACCACAGGTGTGTGTGATTTACTACGTCTTTTTCTGCCTTGTTGCCTCTGGCGCCTGACCTTCTCCAAACGCGCATTGATTGTTTTGATTCGCTTACCGATCAGGCGACGATCTGTCTCCAACTGGGTTTCACCCGGCCCTCTTAAACCAATTCCGCCCTTCTGCCGTTCCAGATGTGTCCAACCTCTAATCAGACGGGAAGACAGATGTTGCAACTGGGCCAGTTCGACCTGTAATTTTCCTTCAAAACTTCTGGCGCGTTGCGCAAATATATCAAGAATCAGGCCCACACGATCAACCACCCTGCACTGGCACGCTTTTTCTACATTGCGTTCCTGTCGTGGACTCAGGATATGGTTGAAGATAACAACATCGGCCTGTTTTTCCATCACTGCCTGTTTGATCTCTTCGACCTTGCCGCTACCGATGAAAAAACCGGCATCTGGTGCGTTTCTGGAACAGGTAATGGTGGTCACAGGTTCGAGCCCGGCAGACGTCACCAACTCAATGAATTCATCAAGACCTTCATTGAATTCAGTATTTTGAAAATCGATATTAACGAGAACGGCCAGCTCGTTGATAGCTGCCTCGTCAGTCAAATAAACACCTCAAACCCCTGATACTCAAGCTGTGATTTATCAGTCCTTGTCCTGACCGTTTTGATGGTCATCGTCCGCTCTGGGGAGCTTGACATTACGTGTTGGAACAATGGTTGATATTGCATGTTTGTAAACTAATTGACTGACAGAATTTTTTAAAAGCACGACAAATTGGTCAAATGATTCTACCTGACCTGTGAGTTTTATCCCATTAACAAGAAATACTGACACAGGTATTCGCTCTTTACGTAAAGTGTTCAGAAACGGATCTTGCAGGGTATGCCCCTTATTCATAACAATTCTCCTTGTTATAAGATTATTATTTTTATGAACCTGATATTGGTTCTTTTATTATATTTATTGTTGGAACCTCAAATCACTGAAGGGTTCCTTTTTATTATTATCCGCCCATTATATTACATTTAGGCCAATAAATGCGCCTTTTCAGCGAGAATTCCCTGTATTTTGTCAAGCAGTCCGGATTCATCAGAGTCAAGCCAGATGCCATTTTCCTCTTTCCTCAGCCAGGTCATCTGCCGTTTGGCCAGTTGTCGCGTTGCAGCAATAGCCTTTTCAACCATTTCTTCGTAATTAGTTTCCCCATCCAGGTAATTCCAGACCTGCCGATAGCCAACCATGCGCATGGCAGGTAAAGAACCGGAAAATCGACCATTTGCATGAAAAGCCCTGACTTCATCTACCAGTCCCTGATCAAGCATGTTCATGAAACGATGTTCGATTCTCTCATGCAGCTTTTTACGATCCCCCGGATTCAGAATGATTTTAATGAGCTCAAAGGGAAATGCGCTTGCATCTGCATCATCATAATGATCAGTCATACTACGACCACTGATCTCGTAAACTTCCAGGGCACGCTGTATACGTTGTGGATCATTCGAGTGGATCCTGTCTGCCGACACAGGATCAATCTCGGCGAGTCGATCATGCATCGCCTGCCAACCAATATCTATGGCCTCCGCTTCAAGTCGTTGCCTGACTTCTGCATTAGCATCCGGTAAATCAGATATCCCTGACTCCAGCGCACGGAAATATAAGCCTGTGCCGCCCACCAAAAGCGGGATCCTGTTTCTAGAATGTATTTCGTCTATGGCCAGCAAGGCATCATCACGAAATCTGGCTGCTGAATAAGTCTCATCTGGCTCACAGATATCGATCAAACGATGAGGAACATTGTTCAGGAATTCTCTGGATGGCTTGGCAGTACCGATATCCATACCGCGGTAGACGAGCGCCGAGTCCATGCTGACAATCTCTAACGGAATCCGCGCCGCAACCTTCAGCGCCAACTCGGTCTTGCCGCAAGCTGTGGGGCCGGTCAGGCAAACGCAACTCGGCCGGTCAGAGTCGCCGGCCGGACCCATCCTCATTGTCCGCGGAGAAAGAGCCGATCGAGCTCGGCGACTGTGATCCGCGTCCAGGTAGGACGGCCGTGATTGCACAGATCACTTCGCTCGGTTCGTTCCATCTCCCTGAGCAATGCGTTCATCTCCGCGATGTCGAGCTGGCGATTTGCGCGGATGGCACTATGGCACGCCATCGTCGCGAGTAGCTCATCGGCTGCTGCCTCCACTCTATCGACACCCTCCGCTGCAAGCAGATCGCTGAGCACATCGCGCATCAGCGCTTCAACTTCCGCCCCCTGCAGTATCAACGGCACATCCGTAATC
>JAIVVP010000078.1:0-7054 GCA_049189775.1 Gemmatimonadota bacterium
AAATGGATATATAATACGCGCGTATGGAAATATATTTTTTGGTTGCTTTGGGTCTGGGATTGGCAAGTACACTTCATTGTGTGGGAATGTGTGGTGGCATTATGGGTGCACTTACCTTTGGTTTGCCGGATGAGGTGAGGAGCCATCGGCTTACATTAATCACATACATCGCAGCATATAACCTGGGCAGGATTACCAGTTATACCCTCGCAGGTGTCATCGCAGGATTAATCAGTGCGACCCTGGTGAGCACCCTGAGTGTTGAAAACGGGCACCTCATTTTAAGAGCATTTGCATCGATGGTATTAATCGCTTTTGGATTACATCTTGCCGGGTTATTTCCGAAGATGCAGGTGCTGGAATCTGTGGCTGCAGTCGTTTGGCGAAAACTACAACCGCTGACTAAAAAGTTTTTCCCTGTACGAACGCTATGGAGGGCCTTTGGTTTTGGCCTTATCTGGGGATGGCTGCCTTGCGGCCTGGTCTACTCTGCCTTGCTCTGGGCATCATCTTCCGGTGATCCGGTTTCTGGTGGACTGTATATGTTTGCCTTTGGTCTCGGCACCTTGCCGGGCGTTATGACATCCGGGCTAATGAGTAGCACATTACTGAAATTATCACGTATTCAAAATTTGAGATACGGCATGGCCGCATTAATGATAATTATTGGTGTCAGTCTGTTTTTTATGCCGCATCAACATGGCGACCATTCTGGTTCTGACAGTGCACATGCTGGGCACATGCATTAATGATCTTGATTTTCTTCTGACCTGGCCCGGGAATTAATCTGGGACTGGGTTTGAGTATTGATTTGATCTGGGCTTTGCTTGTCGGTTTCTTCGGCTGGCTGAATCGAATCATTGTCCATTAAAATTTCATGAGCAGGCCCTTCCATATCGTCATATTGGCCGGATTTAACTGACCAGATAAATACCCAGGCAATAACCGCAACAAAGATCAGGGAAATAGGAATTAACAGGTAAAGGATATCCATACTTATATTTTTTTGCTTATATCTCTCAAGATTTCAATCTCTGGTAGTTGATTCTCAAGGCATTGGTTACAACCAGTAATGAACTGAGTGACATGCCAATCGCCGCAAGCCAGGGAGGAATATAACCCATTATGGCAGCGGGTAGTGCAAGTATATTGTATGTGATTGCCCAGATAATATTTTGACGAATGATCTTTGCTGTCTTGTCCGATATTTTGAAGGCCATTAACAGGTTCTGGAATTTTTCGTTCATGAATATAAGATCAGCACTGGCGCGCGCTAATTCAGTACCGGAACCCATCGCGATCGATACCTGTGCACCTGCAAGAACTGGCGCATCGTTGATACCATCACCGATCATCGCAATGATCGCACCGCTGTCCTGTAATTCATTTACACGGGCAAGTTTATCTTCAGGCTTCAGCGCCGCATAAACATGCTCAATGCCAAGTGCCTGAGCAACAAGCTCCGCTGACTGTTTATTATCACCTGTCATCAGGATGACCTCTTTACCGGCATCCTTCAATGCAGTAATAAGCTGTGCAGCACCATCACGGATGGTATCTGCAAGCAGGAATGCACATAGAATATTCTTATCGTCTGCTAGCAGAATGACTGTGTGTCCCTGTTCGTGTAGGTCATGATAGCTTGCGTGTTCCAGTGCATCTCCGTTTTTATCCTTTATAAATGCGGGTGTGCCAATGAAATAATGCTTGTTGCCAACACTGGCTTCGATGCCCTGACCTGGTGTGTTAATAATATTGCGTGCGCTTTCTTCAACAGTGTTTTCATTAGCGTCAATCAATGCCCTGGCAATGGGGTGCTCTGACTGGGCTTCCAGCGCAGTGGCTATATTTAAACAGTCTTCTTTACTCTCCTGAGAAAGGCATCTGGTTTCAACAAGCTTTAATTTTCCGTGCGTGAGTGTGCCGGTTTTATCAAAAATGACATGGCTTGAGCGGCCCAGTGTTTCCAGGGCATGTCCCCGGGTTGAAAGAATACCTGCTCTCATCAAAGCACCTGTTGCTGTGGTAATAGCGGCAGGCATGGCCAGGGACAGGGCACAGGGACAGGAGACAACCAGCACCGACAGGGTAATTTGAAACCAGCGTTCATTGCCTGTGCTGAACCAGTAAATTGCCACCAGACTTGTGATAATCAAAACGCAAGTGACGAACCATTTGGCTACCAGATCAGAAATTCCGGTGATCGTGGGTCTTTCAGACTGGGCTCGTTCAAGAATACGGATAATATGAGACAGCACAGTATCCTGACCCACTTTCTCTACTTCGATCTGTATCGGACTTTCTATGTTAATACTCCCGCCTATGACAGTCATACCGGCTGCTTTTTGTAGTGGTGTGCTCTCACCAGTCAATATTGATTCATCAATCGTTGTCTTGCCCGAGACGACAACGCCATCAACGGGAATGTGTTCACCCGCACGGATCAACAGGCGGTCACCGGGAGATATTTTTACAACGGGAACAGTTTCTTCAAACCATGAAACATTATCGGTATTACCCGCGTTTGCTCCCTTGTTGATCAGTCGTGTTGCTATTGCCGGGGTGATACGAACCAGATTCTCTGTGACTTCGACCGCTTTTTTCCTGGCCATTAGTTCCAGATATCTACCTGCCAGAAGAAAGAAAACAAACATCACCACTGAATCATAATAAACATGATCTGATATGTTGTTGAAAATAGTCGTCCATGCGCTGCCGGTAAAGGCCAGCAAAATACCCAATGAAACGGGGACATCCATACCTACTCTACGATTTTTAATATCACGCCATGCTGGTGCAAAAAATGTTCGTGCAGAATATAAAACCACGGGCAGTGTGAGTAGCAGACAGATCCAGTAAAAGAATTTCTGGTATTCCAGATCGCCTCCTGTCCAGTCCCCGGTGTAAAGTGAGATAGACAGCATCATCACCTGCATGCCAAAGAGGCCAGCGACTCCCAGTCTACGCAAAAGAGTCTTACGTTCCTGCTCTAAAAGATTTTGCTGCTTATCCGGATCAAAAGGATGTGCGGCATAGCCAATGCGATGAATCGCATACAATATGTCACTTAAATGGATCTGATTATTATCCCAACGCACCTGGGCGCGTCTACTGGCGTAATTAACGTTAACCTCAATGACACCCGGTAAAGATTGTAAAGTACGCTCATTAACCCAGATACAGGCAGGACAATTAATGCCTTCCAGTATCAATGCTGCTTCACGAGAATTTTCTGATCCGCTGACAAATTGCTTCTGTATTTCCGGATCGTTATAAATTTCGAGTTCACGCAAAAAATCCGGAATTATTTCCAGTCCCTGACTGGAGCTCTCGGTACGGAATTGATAAAAATCCTCAAGGCCGGCATCAATGATCGTTTGTGCCACGGCCTGACAGCCAACACAACACATGGGTTCAGGTCTGGAAAAAATAGTTACTGACAAATCCAGTCCTTTCGGCACAGGCAAGCCACAATGAAAACAGGCAATAGCGAGACTTTCATCGCCTGTAAATGAATCAGCTTGAATGGTTGTATCCGTATTTTGCATAGTGAGGCCAGTATTCCAACTGTTGAATATTACGCTGCATTGATTGTAATGACTTGTATTTTTGCCCACCAGAGAAATCTTTGCAGTCTAGATAAAACATGATCTGGATCAATGTATAAGCTACTGATTAAGGTCTAATAACACGGAGTGAATACCATGAGCAGCGACTAGATCAAACCAATGATGCAAGATTCAACAGTGGACAGGGCAGCTATTTTCAACAGGGAACTGGTTGAGAAGTATGATTTTTCCGGTCCCAGATACACATCTTATCCTACGGCCGTGCAATTTATGGAAAATTTCAAATTGCCGGATTACAAGAGTTGTGTAGATGATACCAATAGTGAATTAATCCCCAAACCGCTTTCCCTGTATCTGCATTTACCTTTCTGCGATACGGTTTGCTATTACTGTGCATGTAGCAAAATAATTACGAAAAACAGGCAACACGCTGTACCTTACCTGGAAAACCTTCACAAGGAGATCAAATATCAGGGAAAGATATTTGATGATGATCGAGTTGTTGAACAACTCCATTGGGGCGGTGGCACGCCAACCTTTATATCTCACCAGCAGATGTACGATTTGATGGGGGTTATCAGGGAAAATTTCAAGCTAGGTGACGATGGCGAGGAAGAATATTCCATCGAAATAGATCCAAGAGCACTGGAGCACGATACCATATCCGTGCTACGCAGGATTGGTTTTAACAAAATCAGTTTCGGGGTGCAGGATTTTGATCCCGATGTTCAGAAAGCAGTTAATCGTATCCAGTCATACGAAGAAACGAGAGATGTCATTAAAACTGCACGAGAGAATAATTTTCGCACGATTAATATAGATTTAATTTATGGTCTGCCATTACAAACTGAATCCAGTTTCACCGAAACACTTGAGAAGGTGATTGAACTATCACCAGAAAGAATTTCTGTTTATAACTATGCGCATCTGCCACATCTGTTTAAAACACAAAAACAGATTCGTGAGGAAGACCTGCCTTCTGCCAACGAGAAACTTAGAATAATTCAACAGGCGATACACTTACTCACAGAGGCTGGATACATATATATTGGTATGGATCATTTTTCCAAGCCTGATGATGAACTGGCAATAGCACAGAAAAATGGCAATCTTTACAGGAACTTTCAGGGTTATTCTACTCATGCAAATTGTGACGTGGTGGGAATGGGTATTACCTCAATCAGTAAAATCGGTGATTGTTATTCACAAAATGTGAAAACACTCGATGAATATGATGAAGTTATTTCGCGAGGAGATATCCCTGTATTCAGGGGATTCATGCTGGATTTTGATGATCTGCTGCGTAGAGAAATTATTGCAAGATTGATTTGCCATTTCAGGCTGGATTTTGGTCAAATAGAAGAAACGTATGTGAATGATTTTAAACGTTATTTCTTCAATGAGATGAAAGAGATTAAAGCAATGGAAAAGGACGGCCTGTTGTCACTGGATGATGAAAAAATTGAAGTCACTCAGATGGGCAGGTTCTTTATACGTAATATTTGTTCTGTCTTTGATAAATATTTTAATCGTGACGCGCAGATCACCCAGTTTTCGAAAATGGTATAAGTAATTACGAGCACGATTATAGTTGATCTAGATCAAGTCACATTACAGACAATTATGGTGTAATCAGCTTCGTGGATATGTACATATGAATTCGTGTGTACAGGCATGCAACGTCGTCTCACATGCATATCTTATCCCTCATGTTTCTCTATCATGTGAGGCGACGTTTATTTTTCCCCTGTTTTTCTACCCCTGTTCTTTTTCTAACCAATTCACGGCTTCCTGATATTTTTCAAAATACTCGACTTCGCCAGTGACGAACCAGTCGGCAATCTTTGACATGTATTTTTCCCAGGGTTTATTTCCAACAATAGCCAATTTTGAAAATTCCTTGCCGTGTTTTAAACCGAGTCTGAGATCGTCCCAGGCAGCACGAAGTTCCCAGCCCTCAAATTCAGTGGCGTCGAACAAGGCGTTGATTTCAGGTGCTTCAACATTAAGCACGGCCTTGTCTATCATGGGGGTGATAATTTCGTAATCCTGATGGGTTAATTTTCCAACAGCTTTTATCTTCAAATAAAAATGATTGCCTATTCTGCTTATACCGATTGTGATGCCATGCTCTTTATAAGTCATTTGTTTGATCCTGAAAATTGTTGTATATGTTGGGTGAGTATCGCTCAGAAAATATATTGAGCGGTAAGAATTAAGACTTATTTGATCTAGATCAAATTACCGCATTGCAACACATGACAAACTACGGACCGCAAAGATAGAGAATAATTGGCGTAATAACAGTGAGTTACACATATATAATTACCTTTGTACTGATCAGCTTGCTTATATTGATTGTTGCGATTGTGATTTTCATTGCTATTACAGGCGATTTTAGAAAGGGACTACGGCTTCGGGAGGAGCTTGCACAAAGGGTCAGATATTTACGCCTCGACAAGATGCTGTCGAAGAGAAATATCAAGCGAGAGGATTATTTACATCTTGAATCCATCTCAAATATAGAGACCCAGATTCGAACTTGTGAGTCATGCTCCTTGACCGAGCAGTGTGATCAAGCGCTTAAGGAAGGCTCGCCTGCCGACCTGAGTTTTTGTCCGATAGACGAAAACCTGGAACTAATTGCCAATAGAGTTATTTCCAATTTGAAGGAATAAGCACACCAGCAAAGAATTTAAAAAGAAGAAACACAGGCAAAATAAGAAGACTAAAAATTCGCTAATGACTTACCTGCCAATAATTCTCATTGTACTGATCAGCCTGGTTATATTAATTGTTGCGGTGGTGATTTTTACGGCCATTATAGGTGATTATAAAACAGGTTTAAGTATTCGGGATGCCATTGCACAAAGGGTCAAATATCTACGTCTGGACAAGATGCTGGCGAAGAGAAATATCAAGCGTGAGGAATATTTGCATACTGAATCAATAACGAATATTGAAAACCAGATTCGCAACTGCGAGTCCTGTTCTGAGATTAAACAATGTGATGAGGCACTTAAGCAAGGCTCTCCTGCCGACCTGAGTTTTTGTCCTAATGACGAAGTTTTTGAGTCAATTGCCAACAAATCAAATTCCATAACGAAATTGCACACTGCAAAGAATTCAAGAAAAAAGAAATAAGCAAAAAAATAATAAGAGAAAGAAAAATGAAAATTAAACGTTCAGCCTTTGAGATTGACCGGGATGGTTCAATCGGCAAGGGTGGACACAGGTATGTGGATATTGTTCTGCACTTTTGATTGATTGAAAAACGTGTAACAATAGCCGCAAACTATAATAATAATCGTTTCTGTAGATACAATTAGATAGGAGAGGGGTCATGCCTGAAGAGCAGACTTATAACTATAAGGTGGTGCGCCAGTTTGCCATCATGACGATCGTCTGGGGCATCGTCGGTATGTCGGTTGGCGTTTTAATCGCTGCACAATTGGCCTGGCCAGCCTTGAATTTTGATATTCCCT
>JAIVVP010000079.1:0-7005 GCA_049189775.1 Gemmatimonadota bacterium
GGCAAGAGCCAAGGTGGCAACCGCGGGCGATGATGTTCGAGAAGGCTTGACTGCAGTCCTGTCCATTAAGGTTCCTGATCCAAAATTTTCATCCCAAACCAAAGAAAAGCTGGTCTCCAGTGAAATAAAGTCCGTGGTGGAATCGGTTGTGAATGAAAAGCTTCAGGAATTTCTACTGGAGCAACCAGCGGAGGCACGGGCAATATGTGACAAGATAGTTGAGGCTGCGCGGGCCAGAGAGGCGGCCAAAAAAGCCCGGGAACTAACCCGAAGAAAAACGGCCCTGGATATTGCCGGGCTTCCCGGGAAACTGGCAGATTGTCAGGAAAAGGATCCTGCAAAATCAGAATTGTTTCTGGTGGAGGGTGATTCTGCTGGAGGGTCGGCCAAACAGGGTCGTGATCGCAAGAACCAGGCGATATTGCCACTCAAGGGTAAGATTTTAAATGTAGAAAAAGCACGTTTTGACAAGATGCTGTCTTCGGTTGAAGTAGGCACGCTGATTACGGCTTTGGGTTGCGGGATTGGTCGAGGCGAGTTTGATATACAGAAGCTCAGGTACCATAGAATTATTATTATGACGGATGCAGATGTTGATGGTTCTCATATCAGGACCTTGTTGCTGACATTTTTTTACCGTCAAATGCCCGAGCTGATAGAAAATGGTTATGTCTATATCGCCCAACCACCGCTTTATAAAATCAAAAAAGGAAAAAAAGAGCGCTATTTGTTGAACGAAAATGAGCGGGACGAATACATGATGGAGTTGGCACTGGATGGTGCCAGCCTGTCACCAGGCGAGGGTGCTGCATTGTTGACAGGTGATGCGCTTGAAACCATTGCCGGGAAGTATGTTGCAACCAACAGGGCGGAACAAAGACTTTCCCGGCGTTATCACCCGGAAATAATCAAGGCCGTTTTACAATTGGAAACACTGACCGCTGAGGATTGCCAGAATAAAGAAATGGTCGAACAGTGGTTTGTCGATCTGGTTAAAAGAATGCCTGAATTTGACGGGCAAAAACCGGAGGCAGAAGTATTTATGGCTGGCGATGGCAGAGAATATGGCGGAAGGATTACCTTGAGCATACATGGGCTGGAATCAGTCAATGTCTTGTCCCCGGATTTTTTCATGTCTAGAGATTATCAGGATCTGGTTGGACTGAAGGGCGCGCAAGAGCTTGGAGCGGATGCGAGCATGCAGAGAGGTGAGCAATCACATTCAATAACAGCCTTGTGGAGCGGGTTTAACTGGCTATTAAAAGAGGTAAACAAGGGCTTGCACCTGCAGCGATATAAAGGGCTAGGAGAAATGAACCCGGATCAGCTTTGGGAGACGACCATGGATGAAAACACCAGGATGATGCTACAGGTCAGGGTTGAAGACGTCGTTGCTGCAGATGATATTTTTACTACCTTGATGGGCGACCAGGTCGAACCCAGAAGAGAATTTATTGAGAAAAACGCGCTTTCCGTAGAAAATCTAGATACTTGATAGATATCCCTTGCTTGATGCCCCCCAAGAGGTCTTTTGGGCTAACCGGCCCTCGCGACAGCGAGGACGTCTACTTGACGAACCCCCGCAAGGCTAAGCATCCGTGCGAGTTCATTAACGGTGCTGCCAGTCGTAATAACGTCATCTATGAGTAAAATATGCTTGTAGTCCAGCGTGTTAGACACAGAAAAGGCATTTCGTACATTTTGCCTGCGTTTTTTGGCAGGTAAATCGGCCTGGGGCGTAGTTGCGCGAATGCGTTTGCAGGAGAACGTATCAAGCTTGATCCCGAGCTGTGTGGACACTGGTTGGGCAAGTTCTACCGACTGGTTATAACCCCTGGCAATCAATCTTCTGTAGTGCAAAGGCACAGGGATGATGCAATCAGGTAGCGCAGTCCTGTGATTTAGAAACAGCTCTGCCAACATCCCGCCCAGGTAGTTGGCGATATCAAGGCCTTGATTGAATTTCATGTGTATAATCAAGCGGTTAACAGGATATTTATAGTGAAATAGTGTCCAGGTGTTGTTAATGAAGGTCTGGCTTCGGTTCAAGCAGTCAGCACACGGTCTTGATGCGCTATCTGGTTTGGCGCAGTCAGGGCAAGCGTCAGTGTTAAGCGCCAGGTCTTCTAAACATGCCCGGCAGATCGATTCATGGCCCTTGCCGGGGTCGGAACACAAAAAACAACGGTTACCGTTGAAGAAGGTGGCCGCCGCGCTGTTAACTTTTAGGGGGTGGTTCAGGTTGACAGCAAATTCCTTGCGCATATGATTCCTTTCCTTGTGATATAGAAAATTGTTGTAAAAAGTTTAGTTACTGAATTTACAGACTAGAAGGCTACGTTTATGTCGAACACTGTTCAAGCATTAAAGGAAAATAATGAAGTACGTCATGACTGGCAAACACAGGAAGTTTTATCGCTAATGAATCAACCACTAAACGATCTGGTGTTTCAGGCACAGACTATCCATCGGAAGTATTTTGATGCCAATACCGTTCAACTCAGCACCCTGCTGAATATAAAACAAGGTGGTTGCCCCGAAGACTGTGCCTATTGTCCACAGAGTGTTCGTTATGAAACCGAAGTAGACGCAGAGGCAATGTTGTCATTAGACAAAGTAAAGGATGCTGCTGAAAAAGCCAGGCAAGAAGGCGCAACACGGTTTTGTATGGGCGCGGCATGGCGCGGCCCCAAAGAAAAAGATTTCAAAGTGGTATTGGAAATGGTCAGGGAGGTTAAGTCTTTGGGAATGGAAACCTGTGTCACCATGGGTATGTTAAATGATGACCAGACATCGAGACTGAAACAGGCAGGGCTGGATTATTACAATCATAATCTGGATTGTTCAGAGTCATTTTATGAAACCATTATTAGCACCAGAGATTACAAGGATCGTTTGCAAACGTTAGCAAGTGTTCGCGACGCAGGGATTAATGTTTGTTCGGGTGGCATCATAGGCATGGGCGAAGGAGGATCAGATCGCGCAGAGATGTTATGTACTTTGGCCAACCTGGAAAAACATCCAGAGAGTGTTCCAATAAACCTGTTGGTAAAAGTTAAAGGCACGCCATTGGCTGAGAAAGAAGATCTGGATCCGTTTGACATGGTACGCATGATTGCCACGGCAAGGATCATGATGCCGGCTGCAATGGTTCGCTTGTCTGCCGGTCGAGCGGGAATGAATGACGAGCATCAGGCGCTTTGTTATCTGGCCGGGGCAAATTCAATTTTCTATGGTGAAGAACTTTTAACGACGGAGAACCCGGCGCTTGAAAAAGATCGTCAGTTGTTTGATCGTCTAGGCATAAACGCGCGCCAGTAAAACAAACTTTTCCAGCAAACAATTTTTAATGAGCTCCAAGATCGATAGTTCCAGTAAAAATAGATTCAGGAAAGATAGTTCGAAAAATAATAATTCCAGGAAAGTTAATCCTGGTAAATATAATTTCAGAAATAAGCTGGAGAAAAAACTTCAGCTTCGTAAACAAGAAAATCTTTTTCGCAAGCGAGACACTCTTGCTTCACGACAAGGGCCAGTGGTTGAGATCGATGGTCATAATTTAATTAATTTTTGCAGTAATGATTATCTTGGTTTGGCAAATCATCAAGATGTTATCTCCGCATTCAAGTCCAGCGCCGATCAGTTTGGTGTTGGCAGTGGTGCCTCATCATTAGTCTGTGGCAGAAGCGATCTACACCAGCGTCTTGAGGAAAAGCTTGCTGATAAAACCGGCAGAGAAGCTGCCCTGATTTTCCCAAGCGGGTACATGGCGAACCTGGCTGTTGCGACAACATTTGCCGGAAGAGGAGACGGTGTGTTTCTTGATCGACTGGCGCATGCTTCCCTCATTGATGCAGCACGATTATCAGGTGGCAAGTTGCACCGATATCAACACGCCGATCATGAGGCCCTGGATCTTGCGCTTAAGAACTCAGCCGCAAAAGTTAAGTTAGTGCTTACTGACGCTGTGTTCAGCATGGATGGTGATAAGGCACCAGTTAAAGAATTAATCACGGTGTGTAAACAGAATGATGCCGTGCTTGCTGTTGATGACGCACATGGTTTTGCTGTGCTTGGAAAGAACGGTGGCGGTTTGCTGGAAGAGAAAAATATTCCGGCAAAGGATGTGCCCATACTCGTCGCAACATTCGGCAAAGCATTGGGAACCTCAGGAGCGTTTATTGCTGCAGATAAAATAATTATTGAAACACTAATACAGTTTGCCAGGACATATATTTACACAACGGCTCTGGCGCCTGCGATCGCCGGGGCAACTATCGCCTCTCTTGATGTACTCGAAAATGAATCCTGGCGCAGAGAAACCCTGAACACATTGATAAAATATTTTCGTTCCGGCGCCAGTGATCTGGGCCTGAATATTTTATCGTCAGACACGGCCATTCAACCATTGATGATCGGTGACTCGGAAAACGCAGTTCGCATCAGTAATAAATTATTTGACGAAGGTTTGCTTGTCTCGGCAATCAGGCCACCGACAGTGCCTGATGGAAGCTCGCGTTTAAGAATTACATTAACGGCAGCACACACGAAAGAACAGGTTGACCATCTGTTGGAAGTGCTGGGTAAATTATTATGACACAAAATAAAATTAGTGAGTTGGTGTTAATACATGGTTGGGGGTTTGATTATCGAGTATGGAGAAAGTTTATTCCGCATATTGAAGATCGCTGGAGTGTAAAGTGTATCGACCTGCCCGGTTATGGTAGTCCTGAAAATAAAATTGATCCTCATTTTGATCAGGAAAGTATCGATCAAATAGTCAACAGTATTAATTCAGACATTCCTGAAAATGCCATTATTCTCGGATGGTCTTTGGGTGGAACAGTTGCGATAAAACTTGCGCAAAGGAGAAGTGATATCAAGGCGCTTGTGTTGCTTGCAAGTAGCCCATGTTTTTTGAAGAAACAGGATTGGCAACATGGCATTGAGCCTGACGAGTTTAATCAGCTGGTCAATCAGCTCAGTAAAAATAAAATAAAAACGCTTCACACATTTGCCGGTCTGGTGGCCATGGGTGAAAAGCATCCTCGGCAAACAATAAACGAACTAAACGAATATATTTTAAGTAATGTGCCAGAACAAGAAATACTTATGACCGGGCTAGAGATATTAAGAGACGAAGATCTGCGACAGAACCTGGTAAAACTGCATTGCCCAATCGGCATGATCTTTGGTGAAAACGATATCCTGATCAAGCGATCGGTCGGGAGCGCATTACAAACATCACGATCGGATATTCACACGATTGTAATTCCTGAAACAGGCCATGCTCCATTTTTATCGCGCCCTCGGGAAACAGCAGACGCTTTAGTGAATCTCACCGCCAGGCTTTTCTAAACCAATGGCCATTAATAAAATAAAAGTAGCCACCAGTTTCAACAGATCTGCGCAAGATTATGCAGAGCATGCCGTGTTGCAAAGAACCGTCGCTGAGCGCCTGTTAGAAAGACTGGATCTTGTCAGCATATCGCCAAAGGTGATCATTGATGCTGGCTCAGGACCGGGGGGTGCCGCCAGGCAGTTGGCGAAGAGGTATAAAGGCGCACAGGTTCTTCAGTTTGATTTGTCATTGAATATGCTGAGTCAATCCAGATCACGAGACCCCCGGTTTTTTTCGAAACAACAATATATTTGTGGCGACATAGAAAATTTGCCTCTGATGACTAATTCTGCAGAACTGGTTTATTCAAGCCTGATGCTGCAATGGTGTAACGATCTCGATGCAGCATTCGCCCAGATAAAAAGCACCTTAACAAAACAAGGGCTGTTTCTGTTTGCAACCCTGGGCCCGGATACCTTGAAAGAATTGCGCTCGAGCTGGGCCGAGGTGGATGATGATGTGCATGTAAACACATTTATTGACATGCATGACATTGGTGATGCCCTGGTTCGCGCTGGTTTTGTGGAGCCGGTGATGGACGTGGAGCACATTACCCTGACCTATGAAGACTGTTTCTCATTGATGAAAGACCTGAAAACCCTGGGCGCCAACAATGCAGATATTGAAAGACACAAGGGCCTGACCGGAAAAAACAAAATGAACAAGATGATGGCTGCTTATGAAAATTTTCGTAAGGAAGGACGATTGCCTGCGACCTATGAGGTAGTTTACGGCCATGCCTGGACACCACTGCAGGCGGCTTCGCCAGATAGTTTGGTAAATGAAGCTTATTTCCCGATTTCCTCGCTAAAGATTAGAGATTAGAAATGTCAGGCTACTTCATTATCGGGACGGATACAGGCGTAGGCAAGACCTGGGCAACATTGGCACTGATGAAGGTGCTACAGGATAAGGGCAAGGTCGTTGTCGGCATGAAGCCGGTGGCAAGTGGCTGTCAGAACACCAGTGCAGGGCTGCGTAATGATGATGCCATGCAAATTCTCAAGCAGTCGAGCAGTCGAGGCGATCAGACTATAAATTATAAAACCGTGAATCCATATGCCTTCGAACAGGCCGTCGCACCACACATTGCTGCAGATTTGTCGGGGGTAAAGATTGATGTTGAGAAGATAGCCAGGGAATTCAACACACTAAAAAAGGACGCTGACAGTGTGATAGTAGAGGGTGTCGGAGGCTGGAGCGTTCCCCTGGGCAACAACACTATGCTGGCGGATGTTGTTAAGCGCCTTGGCTTGCCGGTAATCCTCATTGTCGGCCTGCGGCTAGGTTGTATTAACCACGCGCTGTCTACGGTAAGAGTAATCGAGGCGGATGGGGTGAAAATTCATGGCTGGATAGGCAGTCAGCTTGACCCGGGCTATGCTTGTCTGAATGAGACCATGATCACGCTGCAGACGCGCATTAATGCACCGTTTCTGGGCGGCTTACCCTATATGGAGACTTTTGATCTGGATTCTGCATGTAGCCAACTCGGGAATAAGTTCATTTAACGCAACAACACCCGCAGAGCTGAAAACCGGGCAATAGGCTGGTTGATGAGACAAAAGCTTGCCAATACACACTAAAATAGGGCATATTGTCGC
>JAIVVP010000080.1:0-6925 GCA_049189775.1 Gemmatimonadota bacterium
ACCAGTGTGGGACATTTTCCAGCCAAGGCCGTTGCATCGATGTCTAGTATTTGTGAAGAAGCAGAGAAGCAAAAAAGCGTGACCGTTTCAGATCACCGTATTAACAGACGCTTTGAATCTATTAATGAAGCAATCGCTATGTCGACCATGTATGCAGCAAATCATATTGGTGCAAAGGCCATTGCCGCACTCACGGAAACAGGCGGGACCTGTTTATGGATGTCGCGTATCAAGTCAGGCATCCCGATTTTTGCATTTACACGACATGCAGCTACACGTAGAAGGGTTTCCTTATATCGTGGCGTTTATCCAATGAAATTTGACATCACACATACGGATCCACTGGAGGCCAATAAGGAAATTCTTGAAGAACTCGTGGCCAAGAATATTGTGCAGGACGGTGACTACGTCATCATTACCAAGGGTGATCTACGTGGAGCACGGGGCGGCACCAATAACATGAAACTTATTCGCGTCGGTGAGGCAACAGAACACACTATCTAGTAAAATTCACGACTAGTATGGAAATTATTTTAGTAAGAGACCTTTGTACGATGTGAATTTTTTGTCGAAGCAAGGCAAAAATAGTCGAAAAAGCGCAGTTTACACAGAGTAAATGAGCATTTTGAGACTCTTTTTAACGCAGCTATGGCGAAAAAGTCGCTTCGTACAAAGGTCTCCTCATCAGATTTACATTAATTAATTTATAGTACAGAGGCAAAATATGAGTATAAAAGAACTGGATCAAACAGCCGAGGCAATGGTTGCAGCGGGCAAGGGTATTCTTGCAATTGATGAGAGCGCTCCAACCATCAAGAATCGCCTGGATAGTATTAATACGGAATCTACAGAAACATCTCGCAGGGCCTACCGTGATCTTTTAATCACCAACCCTGGTGGCAATGAATATATCAGCGGCATGATCCTGTTTGATGAAACTATCAGACAGTCCACTGCAGACGGAACACCTTTTGCGGAAGCCCTGGACAAACAAGGCATCATGACAGGAATAAAGGTTGATACAGGCGCTAAAGATCTTGCCGGTCATCCTGATGAAAAAGTCACTGAGGGACTCGATGGTCTGCGCGACCGTTTAGCTGAATATAAAAAACTGGGTGCCAAATTTGCCAAGTGGCGTGCCGTAATCACCATTGGTGAAGGTATCCCAAGCCTGGGTTGTATCGAAGCCAATGTTCATGCCCTGGCACGCTATGCCTCGCTTTGTCAGGAAGCAGGCATCGTACCGATGGTTGAGCCAGAAGTTATGATGGACGGAGACCACAGTATTGAACTCTGTTATGAAGTTACTGAAGCAACACTGAAAGCATTGTTTAATGAATTGTATAAACAAAGCGTCTCCCTGGAACACACCATACTGAAGGTCAATATGGTTGTTTCTGGCAAAGACTGTTCCGAACAGGCTGATGTCGATGATGTTGCTGGTCTGACAATTAACTGTCTGCTGAATACAGTGCCTGCATCATTGCCAGGCATCGTATTCCTGTCTGGTGGACAATCAGCCGAGAAGGCAACGGAACATCTGAATGCAATGAATGCAACTTATGGGCCACTGCCCTGGCCATTGAGTTTTTCATATGGACGGGCACTTCAGGCACCTTGCCTGGCTGCCTGGCAAGGTAAAGAAGAAAACGTTGAAAAGGCCCAGGCAGTGCTTCTGCACCGTGAGAAATGTAATAGCGAAGCAACACTTGGCAAATATGATGCAGCGAGTGACGCAGCATAGCCAGTAAATGCCAGACGTGACTGATCATGAAGAACTTCCTCCCATAGCCAAGGTGGCGTGGGAGGCCTATCTGCGTATGTCAGCAACCAAGAATACCTATTTTGAGTTTATGCAATCACTGGACCAGAAATACGATAAGGGTGACACCCCTACTGAAGAAGAAAACCAGGAACTTGCCGTGATGTTGCAAGCCCATAGTGAAACCGTCGCTGAGTTTAATGAGGCAATGCGTGCCGTAGAAGATGCAGACGACAGGATGTTGTTACTAAAGAAAATGGGTTAATCCCCGTCGTTTAGTCAAAACCAGAAATGACCACGTCCGTGTATAGAGCCATATTTAATTCCCTGCCATTTTTCCAGTCATTTCTCCTGAGTAGCCTGTTACTCCCGATCGTATTATTCCTGGGCATTTCACTCCCGACACATACCCTGGCTGATGATGAGGAACTGGAAAAGGAATTTATGCTGGCATTGGCAGCAGATGAAGCCGGGGATTGTGATAAAGCACTGCCCCTTTACGTAAGTCTGGCCGACGAGGGTGTCCCAGGCGCCATGATTAATCTGGGGAATATGTATCTGACAGGCCGCTGTGTTGAGAAAGATCCAAACAGGGCCCTGGCACTACTGAATGTTGCTGTGTCCTATCAAACACCTGTCGCACATATTCATCTGGCAAATTTATACTATGAAGGTCATTTGGGCGAACCAGATTACAAACGCGCTTATTTACATTTATCGCGTGCGGCAAAAATGGGACTGTTAAATCGGCCACTATTTGCAAAAATGCATTATCAAGGGCAGGGCGTAGAGAAAGAACCCCTGCAGGCAGAATACATTTTACTGGAAGGCATCAAAGCAGGGGATGAGACATCAAAGACCTTGCTGATTGAATATTATAGTGATGAGAATGGTCCTTTATATGATCCGGACAAAGCACAACAACTTAAATGAAATTTAATTATTTAAATAGGAGAGAACAATGGCAAAAGCACAGGCAAGACACATCCTGGTAGACACTGAAGAAAAATGTAACGATCTAAAACAACAAATAGCAGATGGCGCAGACTTTGCCGATGTCGCCAGAGATAACTCCAGCTGCCCTTCAGGAAAAACGGGTGGAGATCTGGGTGAGTTTGGTCCCGGTCAAATGGTCAAGGAATTCGATGAGGTTGTATTCAATAATGAGGTTGGTGTCGTTCACGGGCCTGTAAAGACCCAGTTTGGCTATCACCTGCTGGAAATCACCAGCCGTACTGATTGAGTTAGCAGGAACAAACGAATACCAGGAGTACTAGTGCTCCTGGTGTTTAACAACTCCAACTTCCGCAATTATTGAACCTGTTCGTCAATGACCTTGCGTTGTTCATCGGCGGCATCCTGTAGCATCCCCTCGACCTCTTTGGCCCTATCTATAGTCTGTGTCTGTTCCTTCCATACATGATCGCCGCTAAGCTTCTTTTCAGGTTTTGCACTTTCATCATCGGAACATGCGGAGATTAAAAAAAGAACTGTCCCCAGTAAAATAATTTTCTTAATCATTTGTTTACCTCTTTCCTGGTAATGAATAATTTACTATCAACGAATAGATGAAAAAGAACCATCTTCCTGTTTCAGCTCAAACAAAATACCCTTCTCAATTTCAAAATACCATCCATGAACTTCCAGTTTACCTGCATCTACGCGTGGCTTGATCCAGGGGAATGACAATAAATTTTTAACCGAGACCGCAATGACAGCCTGTTCACATATCTGACATTGTTCTTCAAAAGATTTATCAGAATGGAGTCCAAGAATTTTCTCACGCGAAGGCACTGCAGTACTCATCCACGGATCAATGAAACTGTCATCTTCTGCGCCCACGCCACCTGCCATCAAACTCTTGATGCCACCACACTGCCCATGACCAAAGACAATAATGTGCTCAACCTTGAGATGTTTAACACCGTATTCGATTGCGGCACTGGTACCATGGGATTTACCATCATCTTCGAAAGGCGGAACCAGATTGGCCACATTGCGTACCACAAAGATATCCCCCGGACTGGTGTTCAAGACCTGGGCAGGGTGTACGCGGGAATCACAACAGGCAATCACCAGTGTTTTTGGTGATTGACCTCTATCAACCAGTTCTTCATATAACTCAGGCTCCGCAATGTAATAGCGTTGCTTGAATTTATTAAAACCCTCAACCAGTTTATCCAGTGGCTCCACAATTACTCCCCCGTTTAATTTATCGGGCTAGTTTATCAGTCTAATTCATCAGTAAATTCATGGCTTCGCGATATTTTTCACCCGTTCGCTGGATAACATCTTCCGGCAAATGCGGCCCCGGCTCAGTTTTGTCCCAGTCCAGCGTCTCCAGATAATCCCTGACATATTGCTTGTCAAAACTTGGTGGGCTGATACCCACCTGATAAGAATCTGCAGGCCAAAACCGTGAAGAATCCGGAGTTAAGGCCTCGTCAATCAAAACCAGTGCACCATTATCATCAGTGCCAAATTCAAACTTGGTATCAGCAATAATAATTCCCCGTTCCAGGGCATAGGCTGCTGCTTCCTGGTAGAGCTTGATACTAACATCCCGCACCTGCTCCGCCAGCTTCTGGCCTAAGAGATTCACGGTTTTTTCGAAACTGATATTTTCATCATGACCACCAACATCGGCCTTGGTCGAAGGCGTAAAAATGGCCTGTGGAAGTTGCTGTGCCTGTTGCAGCCCTTCAGGTAAGGATATCCCACAAACAGCACCGGTCTTCTGATAATCATTCCATCCGGAACCAATCAGATAGCCACGAACAATGGCCTCAACCGGCAATGGGTTCAGCTTGCGTACAACAATACCACGACCTTCAACAGGATTACGTTCTGCTGCATCTGGCAGCACATCATCCAGTGTTTTATCTGTCAGGTGATTGGCAATAATGTGCTGTGTCTTATCGAACCAGAAATTTGATACGGTTGTCAGGATTGCACCCTTGCCCGGAATGGGATCAGGCAAAATCACATCAAAGGCAGACAGTCGATCCGTGGTCACAATCAACATATGTTCTTCGTCAACATCATAGATATCTCGCACCTTGCCCCGGTTTAGCAAGGGTAAGGTTTTAATATCAGACTGATACAAGGCAGTTACAGGATTACTCATTCAGTAATTACTCTTTTTGAAATTATTTTATCAGCTAGCGCTTCTTTGCCCAGGAATCTCTCAAGGTAATTGTTCTGTTAAAAACTGGTTTACCTGCTGCGGAATCTTTTACATCGACGTTGAAATACCCCAAACGCTCAAACTGAAATTGATCACCTGCTGTCGCCGTAGCAAGACCTGGTTCCAGTTTGGCATTATCAAGTATTTGTCTGGAATCCGGATTTAAAAATTCTTTCCAGTCTTTTTCATGCTTATTGCTATCTGGTTCAGGATCATTAAACAATCGATCATAGACGCGCACTTCTGCTTCCAGTGCATGTTCTGCAGATACCCAATGAATCGTGCCTTTGACCTTTCTGCCATCTGGCGCATTACCACCTTTGGTTAAGGGATCATAGGTACAACGTAATTCAACAACTTCACCATTGTCATCCTTAATAAAATCATTGCAGGTAATGAAATATGCGTAACGCAAGCGGACTTCTCTGCCAGGCCCCAGACGGAAAAATTTCCTTGGTGGCTCTTCCATAAAATCATCGCGCTCTACGTAGATGACTTTGGAAAAGGGAACCTTTCGACTACCCATGTCTGGATCATTTGGATGATACGGCGCATCCAGTTCTTCAGTTTGATCATCAGGATAATTTTCGATCACCACACGTAATGGATTAAGTACACCCATGACCCTTCGTGTTGTTTTATCAAGATCTTCACGCACGCAATTTTCCAATACCGACATATCGAGCACAGTATCGTTCTTGGTCACACCAATGCGCTCACAAAAATCCCTGATGGCCGCTGCTGTATAACCTCGCCTGCGCATTCCGGCGATGGTCAACATACGCGGATCATCCCAACCTTCAACATCACCGCCCGTTACCAGCTCGTTTAATTTTCGTTTGCTGGTCACTGTGTAGTTTAGATTCAGACGTGAAAATTCTATCTGCTGCGGATGACAGGGAACTTCTAATTGTTCCAGAAACCAGTCATACAGAGGCCGGTGATCTTCAAACTCCAGCGTGCATAAGGAATGCGTAATACCTTCCAGGGCATCAGAAATTCCATGGGTAAAATCATACATGGGATAAATACACCATTCATCTCCGGTACGATAATGATGGCAACGCTTGATCCGATAAATGGCCGGATCACGAAGATTCATATTTGGTGAAGCCATATCAATCCTGGCACGCAAAATATATTTACCATCTGCAAACTCACCTGCACGCATCTTCTCAAACAGTTCGAGATTTTCTTCAATGGAGCGACTGCGATCCGGGCTCTCTTTACCGGGACTTGTCAGTGTGCCTCGATATTCCCGTATCTCATCTGGACTCAGGCTCTCGACATAGGCCTTGCCTGCCCCGATCAGATCTACGGCATAGTCATAAAGCTGCTGATAATAGTCAGAGGCAAAAAACAGGCGGTCTTCCCAATCAAAGCCCAGCCAGTGAACGTCTTCTTTGATGGCATCTACATACTCGAGTGATTCTTTTTCCGGGTTTGAGTCATCAAAACGCAGGTTACACACACCACCTTCATTCTCATCGGCAATACCGAAATTCAGGCAAATGGATTTGGCATGGCCAATATGCAGATAACCATTTGGTTCCGGCGGGAAACGTGTGTGTACACGACCATTATTTTTATTCTCTTGCAAATCCTTCGCAATAATATTGCGAATGAAATTTGCGGACGGTGTTTTTTCTACATCAGTCATACATCAATCTCTACCTATTCTTTTTCTGATTATGCTTTTCCTGGTTACGACAAAAAACAAGGCGGGCATTGTACCCGAAATGAATACCAGAAATCTGGATCAACTGTGCTTAAAAATGCCTGCGGGCGATATCGGGCAGATCTCCTGCCAGGCCCATCGCATGCTTCATCACTTTATGCTTGACCGGTTTCATGGAATCAAACACATCCATCCCGGCGTTACGCAACCATGAGACCGCCGCAGTTTTGTTCTCGAACAAATACTTAAAACCCTCCATGGCCATCATCATGCTGCTGTTTTCGCCCTTGCGCCAACG
>JAIVVP010000081.1:0-6874 GCA_049189775.1 Gemmatimonadota bacterium
TGGAGCGGGGGTTCTTCATGGTGGACTTGTAGAGCCACAAAGTGAAGGAACTCCACAAGGTGGGCCGCTTTCACCGCTTCTATCAAATCTTCTTCTTGATGATGATGAATCGTCACCCGTTTCTTTTGCAGAGGATACCTTGCTAGCAATTTCACCTCCTGACAGACCGTGAGAAAATTCACCGTCTCTCGTTCGGCTTGCAGAGGAGAACTGAAAATCAAGATATTGGAAACCAACCGATCTAATGACCGAACAGCTTGCACGCAATGCTCAGCCAATTCCTGGCGCTCTTCCTGACTATGCTGATCACGTCCCAATAACGTGGCAAACCATTCAATACTCGACAACGGATTCCGAATGTCATGTGCAAGACATCCCACCTTTTCCCCGATATTGACCAATCGTTGTCGATGCTCTTCGTCTCTCTCCCCCAACATCCCAAGGCCGGGATTCTCTTCATCAGTGCTTTGAATGGAGACATGCAACGCAGGATTCCGGGAACGAGAGATCCTCCCTTCATCCAATGCCAGGCCATCCACGTCCCACTCAGCTACCTGGCTCAAAGAAGAAGGTGCTTTTAACTTAACTCCCTTCATTTCGCCTCCCTGTTTGTGGTTTGCCTTGTAAAGAAAATTCATCCAGCACTGCAACAGCCGCCGCACGAATCGTATGTTCAAATTCTGGCGCTCGTGTCTCTAATTCCCTCACATCCGCCAACAGCTTTGTGGCTTCATTCCTCTTGCCTTCATAGTCCAATGAAAGTCCCCACCGATATTTCGCCCATGCTTTCAGCGCCACGGGTGCATCTGAAAACAACACCTGGTCGTACACTGTCTCGGCATCAGCATAATCGCCCCGATCAAAGAGAAAGTCTCCTAGCCGTACGACATTCACCATATCCAAAGGATCAAGAGCCACCACCTGTTGGAAATCCAAAAGCGCCAAATCCATTTCCCCCAACTCTTGATACACCAACCCACGATGGCGGAGTGTATAGCGTTGCAAAGCTTCATCATGAGTATGTGGCAAAACATCTGACAGCAGTTGGATCGCTTCTTGATAATCTTCCCGGCCTACCGATTCCATTCCCAAGAGGGTGGACACATCAGCCCGCCACTGGCCTTCGGGATACTCATGCAGATAGACTTCACCGGCGGCTCGAAGCTCATCCGCCTGACTGTGGCCGTCTGCCAGAAAAACTTTTTTGCACAGACCCAATGTGAATAATATAAGCCCTCTGGAAATATTTTCATGCATATCAGGCCTGATAGGAGATATGGAAAACTGGTAAATTATTTGATTGTGCCTGACTATAGGTCCGGCAATTAACTGTGGGAAGAAAGAAATATATAACAGATATTCATCAAAACTATATTGTTTTGCCTGAGAACGTTTTAAATCTACCAGGTATGAGATTTGCTGGAAGGTAAAAAAACTAATGCCTAGTGGTAAAATAATACTGACTTCGTTGAATTGTGAGTTTGTTAATTCCGAGATTATCCCGGTAAAAAAATTAAAATATTTAAAAACACCTATTAATAAAAGATTCAGAACAACTCCGGAATATATTAATGATTTCCTGTTATTTCTTAAATAAAAATATGCTATTAGCCAATTTATTGAAATAGATATAAACAACAATGGCAGAAATCTTATGTCCCAATAACCGTAAAAAATAAACGAGGCAATTATGAGCAGTCTGATTCTTAATGTCTGGCTATTAATCTTATAGTATGAAATTGCAACTATAGGTAAAAATACGAGAATAAATATCTGGGAACTGAATAACATTATTATGATTGTGTGTTCTATTAAAGAAAAGCCAATAATATATTAAATAATTCAGCATCTCATTACTTGTATTTGACCGTTTGAGGTCACTATGCTGATCAGACCCTGGTTTAGATAGCCAGATCAAGTTCTGGCTGCTGCGTACTCAATAAATCATGGTGATCCTGTAGTTTTTCTTCTTCAGTGTATTGAGTAATCCCTTTTCTCCAGCCAGATGTAATGCCCCCACCGCTATGAAGGCAGAGCCATCGTTAAGATAGGGAATAATTCTTTTCAGCATCCTTTCGTTTCGGTCATAAAGGATCCCTTGTATGTAGCGGTCAAATACATCTTCATCAAAGTGTGCCTGATTATTAAATGCCATCATTCCAGCCAAATCACGTGCAAGGTAGAGTTGTACCAGTTCCCAGCTGTCCTTAATAATCTGTCCATGATTGCAAACCGTATCATTCAGAATAATAATTTGATCGTCTGCACTGAGATTTTGCATAGGTTCGATCAGTTCCTTCATATTTTCCAGACTGATGACTGTTTTATTAAGTGATCTGGCTGTATCTAGCAATACCATATCCAGTGTTTTGGCGTTCACTGGTTTTGGTCTTCCCATCAGTGTGAAAGCGGCCCAGGGTTTAAGGTTTGGTATTTTTTCAATGGGTACACCGTAATCAGGTAATACTTCCTGAAGATAATGATAGACAGGCGGGGATATCATATCCGACAGAAGTTCTCCATCTTTGAAGAATATTGAATCGAAAAATACCTTGTTTGATTCTTCTGTAAGTACACTTTCAATGATGAATGGCTGACTCTGCGCTAATGCCAGTCGAACATGGGGTGGAAATTGTGCAACTATACGATCCTGAGAATGTATGGTGCCAAAAAGATAATTCGACTGTCCTTTTGGTGTTTCTATTTTCCATAACAATCCGCTTGAGAACTCATCACTCTGGTTTTCTTTTTGCCGGTTTTCATCTTGATTTTCAGCAGGCGAAATGAGCTCTACTGGATCCTGTCGGTATTCCTGACAAATCTGTTCAAGAGTTTCTGGATAGACAGCAGTTGAAGCTGAGAAAAAAATAATGATGAAGAGGAATTTTAGATGCTTGTATTTTGGCATGTTGTGATTATAACCATGGGAATAAATATCTGATGCACCCAGGTTATATGTGCGTTTATGGGTAAATTAAGCTTAAAAGGGGAATTATGGGAATATTTCATATAATGTTAATATGCAAGGTTCTCAAGATTGTAATGTAATTACATGTTTTTAGTAGAAAAAAATAAGAAACTTAAAGTGTATTCAAGGAATTTAGTCAAAAATATACTGGTAACTGTGCTTCTGTCGGGTATGAGCTCCTGTGCCTATCAGGAATACGAGCCAGCGCCGATAGAGGCCAATCAAACAATTGACAATCTGATCTCAAGGGATGTCAATGAATCAGGTTTCATGGAGTTCATGCAAGACAATGGCATCGCTCAATGGCCTGTCAAGCAATGGAGTTTTGAAGAAATTACACTTGCAGCTCTATATTTCAATCCTCAACTGGAAGCTGAATTTGCTGAATTCAATTTAAGTGAAGCAGAAGCATTGGTCTTGTTACAGAGAGAAAACCCCGTGATCGGTGTCCCACTGGAACATCACAGTGATACCAGCGGTGGAGTATCTCCCTGGTTAATAGGAGTGCTTTTTGATTTTATTTTTGAACGTCCTGCAAAACGACGGGCGAAACAGGACAGGGCGCAGGCTGAAATTCAGGCTGCCCTGGTTGGGGTGAGCGAATCTGTCTGGGATTTAAGATCGGAACTAAAACTGGCCTGGATAGAATATTCCTCAGCATTAATATTGAATGACTTTATTAAGGATGAATCAAAATTACTTGAAGACAGTCATGAAATACTTCACAGGCAACATGAGCTCGGAGAATCAAGTTATTTTGAAGTGAGTAACACGCGTCTGGAAATGCAGCGCTTAAGGTTAGAAAGTAGTCACCATCAGGTCGTGGTTTCGGACGATTATCATGATTTATTGGCCTTGATTGGCTTATCACCTGAAAAAATGTCTTCACAGGACTTTTTATTGTCTGATGAAGAGACCTTGCCAGGGGTTGGAGATATTTCGCAATTGACCATACAGAACATGGCTTTGCAAGAAAGATATGATATCAAACAGGCCATGTTTGTGTATCAGGCTCATGAAGCAGCGTTGCGGCTGGAAATAGAAAGACAGTATCCTGATATTACTTTATCACCCGGATTTATTTTTGATCAGGATGACAAAATATGGGCATTAGCTACCTCATGGGTACTACCTGTGTTTCATCATAACGAAGAACAGATAAATGAAGCATTGGCAAAACGTCATTTACTGCAAAAAGAATTTCAGGTTTTACAATCAAACCTGATTCATGAGCTTGCAAAGAAGCGGCATCGTTATATTGCCCTGATGGATTCATTACATCAAGCTGAGGCGCTGGTGAATGAGCTGAAAGATAGAGAGGATATTTTTCAGAAACAATATGACTCCGGGTATACAGGCAAGCTGGACTTGTTAAGAAATCAACTGGAGACGGTACGTGCCAAACGTGCACACTTCGAAATTCGTGTTTCTGTAAATAAAAGTCTGGCAGACCTTGAAGCCCTGATTCAGACTCCCTTGCAAGGTGAGTTTGATAGTGTACAGATCATAAAAAGCTTAACCGTATTGAATAAAATAACTGATGAATAAACATGAATATTATTTTTAAAATTATTTTACTCTTCCTGATCGTGAGCATGGGCATTATGACCTGGTCATTATTTAATCATGAAGAAGGTAAGTCTGCTGATGCTGAATTGGGAATAGATGACGATGATGATATACCTTCCAGAATGGTCAGCGTGGATGGACAGCACGCAATCCGACTGGATATAGATTTACAGGAACAAAGTGGTATCAAGACCCAGAAACTGGAAGCTATGGAGGTTCGTGAAGAGCTTGATGCCTTTGGCCAGGTATTCAATATTAATGGTCTGGTGGAACTACGCTCAAATCTTAATAAAATAAATGGTCAGAAAAATATTGTTTTGTCAGAACTCGCGGCTGCGAATAAAAAACTTAAACGTTTACAAGTATTACATAAGGAAGCCGCAAATATATCTACCAGGCAATTACAGGAGGTCGAAGCAGAATCGATTACTCATCAAGCAAGGTTAAAGACACTCAACAGTGAGCTGACTGATGTGCGTACAGAAGCCGAACAGGCCTGGGGTCCGGTATTAACCGCCTGGGCGATTGATAATGACACTGAGGCCTTTGAACAATTACTTTCAGGCAAGAATGTGATCGTGACCGTATCGCTTAGAGCTAAGGATACGCTTCCGGACCAGACCGAATATGTTTATATAGGAAGGAACGGGAATCGCATTTTGGCACAGAAGGCCGTTTATATTTCTCCCGCAATTGAGTCAGATTCCATGTTGCAGGGTGAGACTTATTATTTTTTGGCAGATGCATCCAGGGATAAATATCGGGCTGGTATGCATGTACATGTTTGGGTGCCTCAAACTTCTGAATCCATTTCAGGTGTGTTTGTTCCAGAGTCGGCTGTAGTCTGGTCAAGTGGCAAACCCTGGGTCTATACCAGGGATAGTGAAGAATTATTTATCAAGCACGTGATCAACAATCCTGTTGAACTGGATGAAGGGGTATTTGTGGCAGAAGGACTGGAAGTGGGAGATAAAGTTGTGACCAGTGGTGCACAGATGTTGCTTGCTGAGGAGTATCGTTGGTCAATCCCCGATGAAGATGATAATCCCTAGAACTTAATCTTAAATAAATATCATGCTTGCTTCATTTGTCAGATTTTCCATTCGCTTTCGCGGAGTCATTATTACTCTGGCATTGTTGTTGCTCGCCTATGGTTCATATCAGGTATCTAATGCTGGCCTGGATATTTTTCCCGAGTTTTCACCCAAGTCGGTCATTATCCAGACAGAATCGCCCGGCTTGTCATCTGAGCAAGTTGAAATTCTGGTCACTCAACAAGTTGAAAATGCCATAGGTGGTTTAATTAATCTTGATTATGTGCGTTCCGAATCGATACAGGGACTATCTATAGTCACTGTTATTTTTTCTGAAGATAGTGATGTCTATCAGAATCGGCAGTTAATCTCTGAACGACTTGTCGGGATCAGTGACAAACTGCCCCAGGGGATAAGCCAACCTGTTATTGCACCGCTTGCATCTTCATCAGCAACAATTCTTACCATTGGTATTACCAGTGAGCAGCGTAGTCTGATGGAGTTGCGGGAAATTGCAGACTGGACGATTGTGCCAAGATTATTAAGTGTTCCTGGAATTGCCGATGTCAATGTTTTTGGTGGTGATGTCAGGCAGCTGCAAATACAGATTGATACTGAAAAATTACATCAATTTGGTTTGGGTGTGAACGATGTTGCGTTAGCCGCCGAACAGGCGACAGGTATACGTGGCACCGGGTTTATAGAAAATAGTAACCAACGGATCACCCTGTCATTATCAGGTTATCCTGTAGATGAAACCAGTCTTGCCAAAGTCGTTTTGAAACGGGAACGTGGTGTAAATATTTATCTGGGGGATGTCGCAGAGATAAAAATGGCGGCAGAACCACCTTTCAGTGCAGCGACAATTATGACAGAACCTGCGGTCGTGATGATGGTCATCGGACAATATGGTGCTAATACGCTAACAGTGTCCAGGGATGCGGAAATTGCATTAAAAGAATTTGAAGATGTATTCCAGAGGCAGGGCATTATTTTGACCCCTGATTTATTCAGGCCGGCAAATTATATAGAAAGGTCACTGGAGAATATCACCGAGCATCTGATGATAGGCGGACTGTTCGTTATTGTGATTCTATGTTTATTTCTATTTAATTTACGCACTGCATTTATATCTGCCATCGCAATTCCATTATCTTTATTGAGTGCTGTGATGGTGTTATTGCAGTTAGGAATAAACCTGAACGTGATGGTGTTAGGTGGGCTGGCGATTGCTTTAGGTGAAGTGGTAGACGATGCCATTATTGATACAGAAAATATCTTCAGACGTCTTAGACAAAACAGA